>NZ_DBHIIC010000002.1:28241-102773 GCF_057248345.1 Filifactor sp.
TCTTTTTATCTCTTTATCTTTTTATCTCTTTATCTTTTTATCTCTTTATCTTTTTATCTCTTTATCTTTTTGTCTTGTTATTTACTCAACTATTTCTTGAACTATACATCCATAAGGCAGATTGCACGATATCTTAGTCAACTCATTCTTACAGACAATATCGTATCACTTTACCAATAATACTGTTTGACTTTATGGTATAATATCTTCAAATATTGAACTGTTATGTTTTAGGGAAGGAGGATTTTTATGGCAGAAGGTATTACCCTGTTGTTGTTTTTACTTCAAATCGGTCTTTGTATCACATTGGGAAGAGATATCCTATACGCTCTTGCAGGATCTCTTCTTTGTTTTTCAATCTATTGTTTCTATCTAGGACATTCTATGAAACAATTATTCCAAATGTGGATGATTGGAATCAAAAGAATCAAAGGAATCCTAACGATTCTTCTTCTTATCGGAATGCTTACTGCCACTTGGCGTTCTAGTGGCGCCATCTCTTTTATGGTATATTACGGAATTCATATCATTTCTCCAAAGTATTTTATCCTATCCGTTTTTTTGTGTTGTAGCTTTGTTTCATTTTTGATGGGTAGTTGTTTCGGTTCCTCAGGTACAGTTGGGGTTTTATGTATGACAATGGGTTACACCATGGGTATCAATCCCGCAATTACTGCAGGTGCAGTCATATCCGGAGCTTTTTTCGGTGACCGTTCTTCGCCCATGTCATCCAGTGCACTGTTGGTCGCCGAATTAACACAAACCAATGTCTATGAAACCGTTATTAAAATGTTAAAAACTGCTTTGATTCCATTTATCATCTCTTGTTTACTCTACTATTTTCACACAACAGACCATATATCCAACGCAGAAATTCTACAAAAGATAGAATCCTTTCAACAGTTCTTTACACTTTCACCAATTGTATGTATTCCTGTTGTATTGATGATTTTTCTTTCGATATTTCGTGCACCGATTCAAATGATCATGAGTTCCAGTATACTTTGCGCCTCGGTCATATCTGTTATGATACAAAAAATGACACCATCTTCTCTTTTACAATGTCTTATCTTCGGATTTCGACCTGAAACTCAGGATACCACCATTTTGTTGTTATCAGGTGGTGGGATGTCATCCATGATTCGTGTAATTTCTATTATCATTATATCTGCCTGCTATCTTGGAATTTTTCAAAAAACACCACTTCTTTCCAAAATCAATCATATTGTGATCGTCTTTGCCAACAAAACAACCTCGTTTTTTGCATTGATGATAACCTCAATTTTTATGAATATGATTGGTTGTAACCAAAGTTTGGGAACTATGCTTACCTTACATTTCTTTGAACCGATTGTTCTTGACAAGAAGGTTCTGGCACTCTATTTGGAAAACAGTTGTATTATCATTGCAGGTTGGATACCTTGGAATATTATGTTGTCCGTTCCACTTGCGACCATCGGTGCTGATGTAATGTGTCTTAGATACGCATATTTCATTTTTCTACTACCATTTTGTTTTCTCATCATGGATACAATTTCTTTCAAAAAGAAATGCTCCTGACATTTCGCAGTACAACATTTAAATCTTAAATGAAAAGGAAAAAACAAACAAAACCAGAAGTTATTATCTTTTTTTGAATAAAAAATGTAAAAAAGGATATATAAAGAAAGTACCAATATCAATTTGATATCATTTGTTTTTTAACAATTATAATAAAAAATTATTTTATGGGAGGCAATTATGAAAATCTTAGTCTGTGTCAAACAAGTTCCATCCGTTTCACATGTTGAAATCGATCGGAAAACCAATAACCTTATTCGTGAAGGTGTTCCTTCTATCGTAAACCCTGCTGACAAATACGCAGTTGAGCAAGCACTTCAACTAAAAGAAAAATTCGGAGGTACTGTAAGTATCTTATCAATGAGTACACCGGATGGTGTCCAATCAATCAAAGAATGTATCGCTATGGGAGCTGACAACGGCTATCTTGCAAGCGATCGTGCATACGGAGGATCAGATACTTTGGCAACAGGATACATCCTATCTTCTTGTATCAAACATATCGATGAATTTGATGTGATTTTCACAGGAACACAAGCAATTGACGGAGATACAGGACAAGTTGGTCCGGAAGTTGCAGAATTCCTTGGATATTCTCAAATCACTTATGTAAAAGAAGTAGAAGCATACGAAGATAAAGTAATTGCTTATCGTGATTCCAATAACGGAGTTGAAAAAGTAGAATCTTCTTATCCTGTTGTTCTTACTATCAGTAGAGAAGCACAAGAACCTCGTGAAGCAACGGAAGAAGGTCTTAAAAGAGCTGAAGAGGCAGAAATTCCTGTTTTAGATGCAGCAACTGTAGGCATTGATACAGATCGTTCCGGTCGTAACGGTTCTGCAACAATTGTTCACAATGTTTTTCCACCTGCATTGTTGGAAAAAGGAACAAAAATTCAAGAAGCAACAGAAGAGGAATCAGTAAAGAAATTAGTTTCCATTCTTTTGAAAGAAAATTTGATTGGATAGAACAGGGGGATACAGTAATGGAATATAAAAATATTTGGGTCATCATCGAGAAAGTAGATAATAAACCGGTTCAAGTTTGTCTTGAAATTTTAGGAAAAGGGCGCGAGTTAGCAGACCAAAAAGGTGAAAAACTGGTTGCTGTTCTCATTGGAGAAAACAACGAAGAATCTACAAGAATGTTAATTGAATATGGTGCTGATGAGGTAATCAACGTAGAGTCTCCTCTATATAAACACTATACAACAGACGGATTTACAACTGCATTGGATCAATTGATTGATAAATATAAACCGTTTGCTATCCTAATCGGTGCAACAAACAACGGAAAAGATCTTGGGGGAAGAATTTCAGCAAGAAGAAAACTTGGACTTGTTGCTCACTGTACAGATATTTATTGGAATGAAGAAAAAACAGATTTGATGTGGGTTAGACCGACATTTGACGGAAAATTATATTCCACAATCTTAACATCAACTCTTCCACAAATCGGATCTCTTGGAAGCAGTGTGTTCCGTGGGAACAAACCGGATGCCTCCCGACAAGGAGTTATCACAAACGAAACGATTGAACTGTCTCCATCAGACATTCGTACTAAAGTGTTGGAATTTATTAAAAACGAAACAGAATCCGGAAAAGAAGTTTCCCTAAAAGATGCTAAGATTGTTGTTTCTTGCGGACTTGGAATTCAGGAAGAAAAAAATATTGAAATCGTAAAAGATTTTGCAAAATTAGTCGGTGGAGCCTTGGGATGCACAAAACCTTTGGTAGACAAAGGCTGGTTGCCACAAGAAAATCAAGTAGGAACTACAGGAACGAAAGTTGCTCCAAAAATCTACTTTGCATTCGGTATTTCAGGTGCACTTCCTCATGTTGGAGGAATGAAAAAATCTGATCTTATCATTGCAGTAAATACCGATCCTGATGCTCCAATTTTTAAAATAGCACATTATGGTATCGTAGGAGATTTATTTAAAGTAATTCCTGCCTTAACAGAAGAATTAAAAGATATTTTTTAATAAAGCAACATAGTATTGACAAAAAGTTTTTCTTGCAATCTTACAAGAAAAACTTTTTTGTCTCTAAATGTTATTTACACAAATCAATGCTCATATTGACTCTACTATCAAATTATACTGAGTAATTCGTCAAAAAATGTCAGAAGGATCACTTGGAATGCTTTGTTTCATAATACCATGATATCGCATTTCATGTTTTTAACTGATTGTTCTTTTTTATATATTACAAAAATATTACAATTTGTAATATATAAAAAAATTCTCTTATTTTCATTATATTTTGTGATATTATAGATTTATATACGTTTTACAGGAATTCTGTATTTCTTATTATAAAAATACATTTATTTGAAACTATTACTATAAAAGGAGGTCTTTTTATTGAAAATAAAAAAAATCATTTCATCAACACTACTATTAGCACTACTTAGCACTTCTGCAATTTTCGCAGATGTAGAATCAACAAATTCGGAAACAACTGCTCCTTCATCTACGGATGAACAAGCCGTTCCTTCTGATACAGAATATACAGAAGATATTTCCGATACTACTCCGACCGACTTAGAAGTATTAGATACCTTAGATCAAAATTATTATAATCAAACTCCGGTGAAGCCACAGCCACCTCAGGTTCCACAACAAGCTCCACAAGCGCCAAAAGTACTTTCTCTTGGAAAATCAACTTCTAATTTTTCTTCATCTCCGGCTAACAGAAAATTCAATATCAAAAAAGCTGCAAGTGCTTTAAACGGAAAAATCGTACAACCCGGTGAAACATTTGATTTTAACCGAGTAGTAGGGCCTACATCTCAAGCAACAGGATATCGAAATGCAAAAGTTATTTTTGATGGAGATTTCGTAGACGGATATGGTGGAGGAGTTTGTCAAGTATCATCTACCTTATTCAATGCTTGTTTAAATAGCGGTGTAGACATTACTCAAAGAAGAAACCACTCTTTGCGTATCTCCTACTATCCTCCGGGATATGATGCAGCTGTAAATTATGGTTCTTTAAATTTTAAGTTCAAAAACACATACAAAGTTCCTGTAAAAATTAAGGCAACTGCTGATAATTCAAATATTACAATTGAGCTAATTGCAATGAAAGATACTACAAAGAAAGTAGTTTCTCTAACTCGCGAACAAAAAGGTAATAACTCATTTGTTCTTTCGAGAAAAATCAAAGAAAATAATGTCATCGTGAAAAAAGATTCTTTCCGTTCCAATTATGGCGAAAAGAAAAAATAATATTGCTAAATTTGTTTCTCTATCCTAATATAGAGAACTGACACACAAAAATAGTCGGAGTTTTCTCCGACTATTTTTATATTATCTCAAAATCTATTGAACCGTAAATTCAATACAAAATAAACATATATTCCATACCGTTTGTAAGTCTATCATTTTGATGATAACATCATATTTTGTTGATTGTGAGTTGCAACTTCCTACTTATCGAACTCTTCAATCCGATCCATAATCTCATATAATATTTTTTGCATTTTTTCATCAGTATCTGCAATCACATTTGCACAATCTAATAATTTTGCACCGATTTCCTCTGAATCAATCGTCTTCTTTTTGTAACGCAAATGATGCTCCAAGCTCGCCCAAAAGTCCATCGCAATCGTTCTAATTTGCAACTCAGCTCGAATAAACTCCTTGTGATCTGAAAAGAACACCGGAACTTCCACTATCATATGATAGCTTCGATACCCGTTCGGTTTTGGATTTTTGAAATAATCCTTGATTTCAATAATTTTAACATCATCCTGCTTTTCAAGCATTCCTGAAAGCTCATAGATGTCGTCAATAAAAGAACAGATGACACGAAGTCCTGCAATATCATTCAAATTCTTTTCCATAGACTCTACAGAAATTGGTAAATTTCGTCTTTTTAACTTCTCGATAATACTCGCAGGTTGTTTGATTCTTGTCTGTACCATCTTAATCGGATTTCGTTTGTTTCGAATAGACATCTCACTATTGAGCACTTCCAGTTTTGTCTTGATTTCTCGAATGACACATTCATATTTCATCATAGAAAACCGAAACGGCTTCATTTCTTCATAAAAATCGCCCAAATCTTTTGGCATGCTCGCCGATTTCAAAACTGTACTGTTCAACGGTTGATCGTACATTGAATTCCTCCTTATATAATAAAACTACCTTTTCATTTCTATCCCATCTTCTGTAGGAAATAACAGAAATATCAACCTCATCGGAATAGCCATCTTATGGCAATATCCAACTTCTACAAACACATTTCAAAAATCGATTTGATATCCTGTTTTCCAAGAGGTTTGAATGCCGGTAATACCTTTCCGTGACAAGCTTTTTCAGCCATAATGTCAAAATGCTCTGTTCCAATCCCTACTTCTGTCAATGTGCTCTTCAATCCCAAATCTTTGTATAAGAATGTTTTTACATGCTCGATACTCATTTTTGCAACTTCCATTGGAGGAAGAGAAGGATTGATTCCAAACACATTTGTTCCAAATTGGTAGAATTTGTCTACTGTAGTTTCATCTAGACAATATTCCATCCATTTTGGAGTCAAAATTGCCAATCCCAGTCCATGTGTAATATCATAATATGCTGATAACACATGCTCCATCGGGTGACAACTCCATGCAGTATTTTTACTTCCATCAATAAATCCGTTGATAGCCCAACTTCCTGCCCACATCAAATTAGCACGTGCTTCATAGTTTTGAGGTTCTTTAACTGCAATCGGACCATATTTCACAATCGTCTTCATCAAACCTTCCATGACTGCATCCAACATATATAAATCCTTTTCTCTGTTAAAATACACTTCCATAATATGAGATAACATATCTGCCGCTCCGCAAGCAGTTTGATACTCATTTACGCTATAGGTAATCGTCGGATCTAAAAACGATACTTTTGGGAAAAGATGTTTTGAATATCGTGCTAATTTATCGTTTGTTTCTTCATTACTGATAACCCCACAGGGATCCATTTCTGAACCTGTTGCTGCAAGAGTTAAAATTGTTACAATCGGCAATGCACTGTCAATAGCTGCACCCTTTGTAAAAAAGTCCCAAGGATCTGCATCGGTACGAGCACCTGCAGCAATAAATTTCACTGCATCAATGGTAGATCCTCCTCCGACAGCCAACACAACATCAATGTTGTTGTCTTTACATAGGCGAACTCCTTTTCGTACTGTATCTACTCTAGGATTAGGTTCTACTCCGGAAAGCTCAAACACTTCTAAACCGGACTCTTTCGCTTGTGAAATAACATTATCGTAAACTCCGTTTCTTTTGATGGAGCCTCCCCCATATACAAGCAATACACGGTTACCGAATTTTTTTAGTTCAGCTCCCAAATATTGTAATTGATTTTCTCCAAAATAAACCTTTGTCGGTATTTCATAAATAAATGGATTCATACTGTATCCCCCTTTTCTTATCCATTATACCATAGATTATGGTTTTATTGAACAGAATGCTCATATACGAACAATCAGCCTCTCTCAAATCACAATATTCACAATCCTACTCTTCAAATTTCGACGAAATAAATTTCACTATTTTGATAAAAACTATTTACAACTCTACTATGGTACATTATGGTAATATTATGTAAAAAAGGGAGGGGAATTGGAGAAGAGTTTGAAACATAATCACAGGATGATTTAACATTATCGTTGTTAGGGCTAACAATCAGCAAATCAAGCAATCCTAAAAAGAGAATGTAACCTTTTTTTCTCAGTGAACGATGTTTATTTTATTACTCCATACAAAATGAAAAATATTAAATCAATCGTATTGATTATTTTATTCCTAAATATAATAGATGAAACTTCCGGTGATGCCGGTGTATTAAGCACCATACTAAACCTTATTAAATCTATACTGTTACTTGTTATTCTGCTTTACATCTATAGAGAAGAACATACTGATACCAACGAATCAGCAGACTGATTATAATTGAAAACAGCAGAAAAAAAGAATATCACTCTTATCTAATCGCTTAAAGGTGTGTTATCAGAAACAAAGCAACATTGAAGGAGTAACACACCTGAGTGAATTGATTTTGGAAGAATGAGATGACTATCAAACAAAGAGCAATGAAGTCCACGTCTACCTCTTTGAAATCTTCCTATTATCATCTACTATGATTACATTAGAAATTATCAAAATTTACTTTTTCAGAGCTGTCAAAATAGAACCACTGATGTATAAAAACATACCCTATTCGTTCTTATGACTGTACTCTAAAGAGACATATCCCAAAAAGGAGTTATTTTATGTTACTACAAAACAATTGGTCACAAACAACATACGAAACCTTATGCGATTTAATAGAAAGAAAAAAGAGCAGTTCAGACACACCAAAATATGAACGAAACTATGTTGTAACGGATTGGGACAATACTTCGGCAGTGTTCGATATGGAAGATGCGACTTTTTTGTATCAATTATTTCATTTAGAATATCGTATGACTTGCGAAGAATTTTCATCTGTGCTTACAAAAGACATTACGGTAGAACCCAATTCTTTTGGGGAAGAGTTGATCAAAGATATCATCAGAAGATATCCTATTGTGATGCAACAAAAACAAATCTCTTCTTCTAAAGAATGGAATAAATCCTTAGATTATCAAGCCTTTGTCGCACAAATGGCATACTTCTATCGATTATTAGAACCGGGTATCAAAAAAAATATGCGTGGTGGAAACGATATGTATCTGTTTTACAATATGACAGAATCTGAATTGAGAAACCTTGGTCAAAAAACTCTCTCATATTGGTCGAAAGAACCTCTTTCCTCAACAAATTTTTCATTCGAATTAAACGGTGTGCAAAAATCATGTTCCTATCCAACAGGTCTTCGCGCAATTCCTGAACAAGTTAATTTATTCCACACCTTGCGTGAACATTTCATTGATGTCTATGTATGCAGTGCCACCAAACAAGTTCTTGTAGAAGAGTTCGGTTGTTCTCCTAAGTTTGGCTATGGCTTTCAAAAAGGTGAAATCATAGGTTTTCAGCTCACACAGAATCACACAGGTCAATTCTTACCGGAAGTGGATTCCTCACAGATAGAAACAGTCGGCCAAGGAAAAGCTGATTATATTCATACCTTAGAGCAACTTTATCATAAAGCACCTATTCTCTATATGGGAGACAACAACGGAGATTATGAGGCACTCACCTATCCAAACTTAGAAGTTGGAATTATCTTCGATCTTCCACGAAAAGGAAAAATCAACGAGCTAAAACAAATTGCAATCAACCAAACTCCATCCGATACACGCTATCTTATTCAAGAGAGAGAAAGTATCTTAAATGAATTGGAGCAACCATACAGTCTCTAAATTGTATTTCCCATAACGGAAAAACTTTTCCAGCTTCTCTGATAATCGTAGAACATAACCTACCAACATGAAGATGGGAGGATATCAACGAAATCGGTAATCCAACGATAGAAATGCAAAGTTCGTTTCCGTAAAATGAACTTCGAACATATCACTTAATAACCCTAATGTGAATCACAGGAACAAATGAATAGAACAGTTTCACAAAATCAAGCAAAGTTGTCGTGAATTTCGTTTTTCACAAGGAAATTTTCTTTCCATTTCGAAAGGATATGGATTCTCCTTGTTTCATCAAGTTGTTTTTGCAGTGAATAAAAGTCCTTATCATCAATGCAATTTTCTCTTCTTTTTTCATTGTAATTCTTGACAAAGAACAGGAAGACTTGTATACTTGTATGGGTAAACATCGTTACAATGTTTTGTACCCATAGCTCAGCTGGATAGAGTGTTTGGCTACGAACCAAAAGGTCGGGGGTTCGAATCCCTCTGGGTACACCAGTATGGACTGCGAAACATCGCAGTCTTTTTCTTTGGAACTTCTTTTTATATCATTTAAAAAATGATATAGTTTTACTATAGAATGTAGAAGGGATCTCATTGTTTTATGAAACATAAGAAAAAAATGGGTGTCATTGGTGGTATGGGCCCTCTTGCGACAATGGACTTTGCAACAAAAGTTGTTCGTTTTACAGAGGCTTCCTGCGATCAAGACCACATTCCTATGATTATAGACAACAGAATACAAATTCCGGACAGAACGAATTATATCTTGAACGGAACCAATAGCCCTCTATCTGAATTGATTGCATCTGCAACTTTTTTGGAAGAATCCGGTGCAGAATTTCTTGTGATGCCGTGCAACACTGCACACTATTTTTATGATGAAATCAAAAAACACATCCATATTCCTTTTCTACATATTGTAGAAGAAACGACAAAGGAAATTTTGAAATATAAAGACACCGTACACAAAGTTGCTCTCATTTCTACCACAGGAACATACTCGTGCGGTTTGTATCAGGATTCGTTTGCAAAACAAAAGGATGTCGACTTATTGTTGCCGGATGAATACGGAAAATCTTTGATTATGGATATGCTTTATGCTATCAAGTCAGGACAACCGAAAAATCCGGACGCTTTGATGAAATTATTGGATGATTTTATGCAACAGGGAGCACAAGACTTTTTGCTTGGATGTACTGAGGCTCCTCTTCTGTTCGAAAACTACCATATCTCATATCCGGTATTCGACTCCTCATCTATTTTGGCAAAAAGTGCTATTGCATTTGCTTGTTCTGAGTCATAATCCTAAACATCAATCTGAAATTCCATAACAGGAAACCACTTTCTCACGATTGTTGAAAGGGCGATAACAAAAATAACAGAATTAAGAAAAACACTTTCTCTATTTCGTGAAGTGTGTTTTGCTTAGTTCTTTTTTTATAGGAAACTTTTGAAAAGGACTAACCATCATAACGATAAAAAATCACATCACTATATCAATTTCGAATCAAGGATAAGATCCCCATTGAGAAAAAACCTAATTTAAAATCAAAAAATAAGAAAAATTAACCTTAAGAAGAAAAGAGAATCTAAAGGATAGAAATGCAAGTATATTTTGAAATTTATCGATTGACAAAAATAGTTCTATATCGTAGTATTAACGAAGATATTTCTATATAGAAATGAAAGGAGATGCAATGAAAATAGAAGGTGGATATTTAATCGGAAGAGCAAAATTCCTTAGTGGAAGAAAGTTGAATAAACTATTTTCTGAATATGGTCTAACAGAATTCAATGGAGAACAAGGCAAAATTTTATATTCTTTATGGAAAAATGACGGTCTTAGCAGTACCGATCTCTCTTTAGAAACAGGACTTGCAATCAACACCCTAACCAATATGCTTACTAAAATGGAACATTCTGATTTAATTTATCGAAAAATGAGTAATACAGATAAAAGAAGGAAATATGTATTCTTAACAGACAAAGGAAAATTATTGGAATCAAAATCTAAAATTGCAACAGATAAGATGATTGACATTTTCTATAAAGATTTTTCAATCCAAGAGATAGAAACCTTTGAATCTATGTTAAGGAAAATTATTTCAAATTTGGAGGATGAAGATGATAAATAACATTTTGGAAGAGTTGTCAAACAACTCATCCTTTTATCTAAACTTATTTACAGAACATATCGTTATCACATTTATTGCAGTAATGATTGCCATCGTGGTAGGACTATCTATCGGCATCTTTATTTCACAAAAACCTAAAATTGCAGGATATGTTATATCAGTTGTTAATATTGCCTATACAGTTCCGTCGATAGCTCTTTTAGGATTCTTAATTTCTTTCACCGGAATAGGAAATACAACAGCAGTCATTGCACTTACGATATACGCACTACTTCCTATTGTCAGAAGTACCTATGTAGGAATCACCAACATTGATCCTAAAATCATTGAAGCAAGTAGAGCTATGGGAAGTAAAGAATTTCAAATCTTATATCAGATTAAACTTCCTTTGGCATTTCCTGTCATCTTTTCATCGATTATGAATATGGTAACGATGACAATCGCGTTAGCCGGTATCGCATCTTTTGTCGGTGCAGGTGGCTTAGGTGTGGCAATCTACAGAGGAATAACCACAAACAATGATGTTCTGATTTTGATAGGAAGTATCTTAATTGCATTATTGGCACTGGTAGTAGATGGTATTTTAAGTTTACTAGGAAAATTAGTTACAAGTCGTAAATTAAAAAAAATGACTCATAAAAAAACACCAATCGTATTGAGCTTTCTTTTGATTGTATGCTTGCTTACATTTGGACTGTATCAAAATGACAAGCAGGATACTATAGAAATCGCATCAAAGCCAACCTCAGAGGGATATATCTTAGCTGAACTCGTCGGAGAACTAATCAAACAGGATACCAAGTTAAATGTAAACATCACACATGGAGTTGGAGGTGGAACAGGAAACATCCATCCTGCAATGCTAAAGGGAGATTTTGATATGTACCCTGAATACACTGGAACTTCTTGGCAAATCGTATTGAAAAAAACAGGAATTTATACGAACGACAAATTCCATCTGCTTAATGAATCCTATAGAAACAACTACCAATTGATCTGGAAAGGTTTGTTTGGATTCAATAACACTTACAGTTTAGGAATCAGAGCTGATTTGGCAGAAAAATACCATATTAAAACTTTCTCAGATTTAGCGAAGTATTCAGAAAATCTTATATTTGGAGCAGAATACGATTTCTTTGAAAGAGAAGACGGATATCATGCACTTACCGATGCTTATCAATTACAATTTAAAAAGAATGTAGATATGGATAATGGTTTGAAATATCAAGCATTATATGACAAAAAAATTGATGTTATGACAGTATTTACAACAGATGGCCAACTGTCAGATCCAAGAATTGTAGTGCTTGAAGATGATCTTGGTTTCTATCCGAGCTATATGGCAGGTATGGTGGTAAGAGAAGAAATACTCAAACAACATCCGGAACTGAATGACGTATTGGAAAAATTGAACGGATTAATCGACGAACCTACGATGGCAAATCTGAACTACAAAGTTGAAATCGACAAAGAGAATCCAAGTGATGTCGCAAAAAATTTCCTAAGAGAAAAAGGACTTTTGGAGGAATAGCATGAGTAAAATAATAGAATACAAGAATATTGGAAAAACGTACAACGGGAAATGGATTATTCGAAATTTTAACCTTAGTATAGAAGAAGGTGATTTCATCTGTATCGTAGGTACTTCAGGTTCAGGAAAAACCACTCTCCTAAAAATGATTAATGGATTGATAAAACCTGATGAAGGGGATGTGATGATTTTAGATAAAAACATTCTAAATGAGGACATTATCTCACTTCGACGAAAAATCGGCTATGCCATTCAAGGAAATGGACTGTTTCCTCACATGACAGTTTCGGAAAATATAGGGTATGTTCCACGACTCGAAAAGAAAGAAGAAAAGAGAATTGATGAGATTATCGATAAAATGCTAAATCTTGTCGGTTTACCTTTGGACATAAAAGAAAAGTATCCTGACGAGTTATCCGGCGGTCAGCAACAACGTGTCGGTATTGCAAGAGCATACGCCAATTCGCCTATGATTCTCTTAATGGACGAGCCGTTTGGTGCAGTAGATTCGATCACAAGGTACCAACTTCAAAAAGATTTGAAAGAAATCCATAATCTGACGAATTGTACGATTATCTTTATTACACACGATATCTATGAAGCATTTAAGTTGGGAACTCATATACTGGTAATGGATGAAGGCAAAACACAACAATTTGGAACAACAGAAGAAGTATGGAACCATCCGAGCAATGATTTTGTAAAAAAGTTAATCGATATGACGAGGTGATAACACATGATGAAAGCAGTGGTAGTTTACAAATCAGCTGGAATAGAACAGTTAGTATTTCAGGAAGTGCCCACGCTACAAATGAAAAAAGGTTGGTCGCCGGTAAAAGTGAAAGGATTTGGAAAGGTTGTCTGTCTTGTATGATAAAAATAACGATGAAACAATTTCACAAGAGCAAAGACTGAAAAAAGAAATACAATGATTATCAAAAATGATGCCATCCAAGCTAACCGTCAAACTCAGATACATTCGCTGTCATTTCAAATCATAAAAAAGAAGGAATATTGTCTCAAAACACATATCCCTTCTTTTTTTATTTTTAAGAAAAACTTACTTTTCTTCTTAAATTTTCTCCAATAAATTCATACAAATCAAAATACATCAGCAAACGCGAGTAAATTCTTTCCCCATAAATATCTCTCAGTTCCAACGGATTTTTATTCGTTGAAATAATCATCTGCTTCCCTTTCTCCATACGGCTGTTGATAATATGAAATAACTCAGATTGCACAAATTGATTTGCAATTTCACTCCCTAAATCATCAATAATCAACAAATCGGATTCATATATCATCTCTCTAGTAATCGGACGATATCGCCTAATATATTCATCTCTACGAAAAACATAACACTCCAAACAGTCTATCAATTCTCGAATGCTGAAATATATCACTGTTTTTTCCAACTGCATCGCCTCTTTTGCTACACAGGAAGAAAGATAGCTTTTTCCAAGTCCTATTTGCCCAAAAAACAATGCACTTTTTTCTCCCTCTTTGATATGTTTTGCAAAATACTGCATGGACTTTTTGATTGACAAAATATTTTGGCGTTGTGTCACTACCTCTCCACTAAGCAAAGGATACAATCTCTCATCATCAAATATCTTTTCATCAAATTGATCAAAACTTTCCTGTTCCAATCTCTTTTTCATATTGGAATTTTCATAAATCTCTTTGATAGTAAACTCTTTCAGACAACTACAAGGGATATATCTTCCTTCCAAATCTTCACGATATCCTGTATCTTGACACTTTAGACAAAAGTATTGCACCTCAAAATCTTCTTTTGAAAGTCCATTTTCTCGTAAATACCGTTCTCTTTTTTTTCTATAGCAATCCAATTCCTGTTCCATTGTAGCTACATCGGTATGCAACAACTTCGCTCGCCCGATATCAATATGGTATTGGGAAATCAAACGATCTATTTCTTCCAAAACAGGATGGTTCTGATAAATATCTTTGATTTTTTCCTCAGAATATCGTTTTGCTTCCTCACGCCTTCTCTCATAAATATACTGTGTCTTACGATCCATCTAATCCCTCCTTTTCCGTCTTTCCCATGCAATTTCATCTTTCCTATCTCAATTTCTTCCCTTTTTTTTGATAAAACAATTTCATCTCTTGTTCCAGTTCTTCTTCTCTTATCTCATCTTTTGTCTTTCTTTTTTCTGTCAACAAGTTCTGAATTTCTTCTTTTTGAATAGATTGTGTCTGCTGATTCACAATTGGTTTTTTAGAATCATCCAATTCAGGATTCTTCATCAAACGATACAGATTAACAATACTTTTTTCCATATTTAATTTTTTGATATACTCCATCGTCATCAATATTTCTTCCATACTGAAGTGTTCATACAAAAATCGAAGTTGTTCCTGTTCTTCCGATGTCAGATTTTTTCTCTCCAAACCGAAACCTTCCAGTATATTCAAACGGAATAAAGTGGGATCTTTCTGTTCCCTGTTCTTTTCTTTTTGTAGATTCAAATCCAATGTTTTCTCATGCCAATTTCTCAAGATTCCGTCAATGTATTTCATATTTGGGGATTTGATACCGATAGACTTGGCAAATGCTTCTTCAATCACTTCCATACTGAACTTATAATCATCCAACCACTTATCCATCAGCTCTTCTTCTGCTTTGGTCGGCATACGATATTCACCAAGGAACGAAAGAATCTTCTTATATAATCCGTAGCGATCTCCTTTTGCCAACAAAAACTGTTCCAAATCTTCTACAGTACGAACACCCTCCGTATACCAAATACGAAGAATGGACAATACCTTTTGTACAGAATAAAATCCTTTTTTTTGAACACCAAAACGAAATGCTTCCACTACCAAATCTTTTGGTAGATTGTATGCTGTTATCATCTCATTGACAGCTCTTCTGTGATGACTCATTACAAGACTTCCCAAAATAGATTCAATTTTATCATACATCTTTTGATACTCTTCATTTTGACTAATCATCAAGTTTTTTTCCAATGATGCAGTTGTCTTATCTCTAGAGGTATACATCCTCTTCAAGTTCTTGAATTCTACCGAGAAATCCCAAACTTCCGCTCCTTGAGGACGATGTTTTTCAATCAACTTACACAATTCAAAAAAATCCCACGCCTCCAAAACCTCATCTATAGATATTCCCAATTTATCTGCAAGTAACTGATTGTTCCATGTATAGGAAGTATCTTTTTGGCAAAGATAGTATGCATACAAATAAATACGCAAATATTTCGGCTCCATAATTGGTAGCAATTGCTCAAAAAAAGTGTTTGGTATCAATGTATCCAACAACTCTTCATTGACTTCTTCTTTAAAAAACATCGTCTTCCCTCTATTCTATCACTATAATTTATCATTTTTCCAACAAGATTCTCGATTGCAATTAGCTAATCATCATGATTTCAAAGTTCCATTCATCCTTCCATTTCTGTTCCAATCAAACAATACGATATCCCATTTTAGGAGAAAGAGATTAGAATAAAAACTCTATTCAATCATTTCATCCGTTTCTAAAAAAATAAGATTTTCAAAACTTGAAAAAAGCATGGAAACCATCTCTAAAAGGATTCATAAATCGTATTTACAAATTTGATAAGATAAAGATTACAAGAAAGAACATCATCCAATCATTTCATCCATTTCTAAAAAAATTAAGATTTTTAAAACTTGAAAAAAAGCATGGAAACCATCTCTAAAAAGATTCATAAATCGTATTTACAAATTTGATAAGATAAAGATTACAAGAAAGAACATCATCCAATCATTTCATCCATTTCTAAAAAAATTAAAATTTTTAAAACTTGAAAAAATGCATGGAAACCATCTCTAAAAGGATTCATAAATCGAAGTGATAACACATTTCAAGCGTACAATTTTGAAAGATTGAATGTGTTCTATTTTTCTATTTTTTATTGTTCTATTATTTTATCGTGTACCAGTTCACCAGTTTTTCGTATGAACATATTTTCTATTCTTTCCTATCACAAAAAGTTCTTATATCATATTTTATCACATCTGACATTTTTCATCAAAACATACGAAAAAAATACAAAAACAGAGCCGACTCTATTTTTGAAAGTCGGCTCTGCACTTAAGAATCATATCTGATTTGATTGTTAAATATCTTCTCTCCACAATGGCATAGACATACATCTTGGGCCACCACGACCTCTGGACAATTCGCTGGATGGCATGATATGAAGTTTAATTCCTGCTTCTTGTAACAATTTATTTGTTACATGATTTCTTGCATACACTACAACTTCTCCAGGTGCAATCGCCAAAGTATTCGCTCCGTCGTTCCACTGTTCTCTTGCTCCTGCAATTGGATTTCCTCCACCACAACGCAATAAAGTAACTTTTTCAAGTCCCAATGCTTCAGCAAGCACTTGTTCTAATTCTTTGCTTTCTTTTTCTATTTTAATTGTTCCGTTATCTCCCTTTGTTAAGGAATATACGGTAAGAGGTCCTTCAATTTCCGGATGGATTGTGAATTTATCATAATCTACCATCGTAAACACAGTATCTAAATGCATGAATGCTCTTTTGTTTGGGATATGCAATGCAAGGATTTTTTTGAAGCTTTCGTTTGTATCAAAAACTTTCTTCGCTAATTTTTCGATTGATGCGGCATCTGTTCTTTCGGAAATTCCAATTGCAAGCACATCTTTCGATAAAATAAGCTCATCTCCTCCTTCAATGGCTGTCTTTTCTGTTCTATCATACCATCTTGGTATCTCTTGGTCTTTGAATCTTGGGTGATATAAGAAAATATATTTTGCAAAAATGGTTTCTCGGTTTCTTGTGACAGTTCTCATGTGGTTCAAAGAAATCCCGCCTCCGATAGTAGCGAATGGATCTCTTGTAAAATATAGGTTAGGCATAGGATCAATCACAAATGGATAATCAGAATCTACCATATCGCTCAATGTTGTTTTTTCAAATGCAGGTAATTCAGCTTTTTCGATTCCTTCCATCATTTTGATGACCATATTCAAGTTGGTGTCGATTCCCAAAAGCATCTCTTTTACCAATGCTTTAGTTTTTTCTCCCTCAACGTTTGCCTCTTCAATGAATTCATCGACAAATTGATGCTTCAATTCATCCGTTGTCAATGATTCTGCAGCTAATTCTTCTAAATACAACACTTCCACTCCATTGTCTCTTAATATCTGAGCAAATGCATCGTGTTCCTGTTGTGCAATTTCCAAGAACGGAATATCATCAAACAATAATCTCTCCAACAAATCCGGAGTAACGTTTTCAATCTCCCTTCCCGGTCTATGTAGCAACACCGTCTTCAATCTACCAATTTCAGAATAAACTTGTAAATTACGCCTGTTTGTCATCACAACCACAATCCTTTCTCTTATATAATTTTTATTCAAGAGCCTACAGAAAACAATTTCCGTAAACAAAGACCCCTCACCTTCATTATAATATAAAAGCAATTTTTGAAAAGACTTTTTTGATAATTCTATATAAAAAAAGAAAACCGGCTTTCGCTGATTTTCTTTTCTATCTTGATGATACGATATCACTCTACCTGAAATGGAAATGAATTGTAGATGAACTTGTTGTTTCATAACTACAAAATTCAAATATTCGTTAAACATATCTGTATGTTATGCTATTATATAAAAACTCATCTAATCATATTGTTTCTCTCTGAAAAATGATGATTCAAACAATATCCAACCCACATTCCAACTCACAGGAATCTTATAGATTGAATTGTTTTAAGAATTCTTTTTGATCTAGATTATGCATTGCTTCTATAAAACGAATAGTACCTGTACTGGATCTCATTACAACAGAATGTGTTTTTACTCTTCTGTTTGATAAGAATGTGATTCCACTTAACAAATCTCCGTCTGTAATTGCCGTTGCAGCAAATAAAATATCTTTTCCCGAAACAAGATCATCCAATTTTAATAATCTTCCAATCTCTTCATC
Source organism: Filifactor sp. (assembly GCF_057248345.1). NCBI lineage: Bacteria > Bacillati > Bacillota > Clostridia > Peptostreptococcales > Filifactoraceae > Filifactor > Filifactor sp. The sequence continues at coordinate 46,776 of NZ_DBHIIC010000002.1, forward strand.
TGTTTTGAATCCCATTTGATGACAACGTTCGATTTCTTCCGGACTCATCGGACGAAGTCTTCCTTGCATATCTCCACCAAGTGTTCTAACTGCTGCCGCTGTGATAACACCTTCAGGTGCTCCTCCTGCTCCAAGCAAAATATCTACTCCCGTATCAGGAAAACAAGTTGCGATTCCTGCCGCAACATCACCTTCGTTGAATATCTTGATTCTAACGCCTGTTTCTCTTGCTTCTTTAATGATTGCCGCATGACGTGGACGATCCAAAATAGTCAATGTCAAATCGGAAAGCTGTTTGTCATTTGCAGTAGCAACTCTTTTCAAATTTTCATGAACCGGTGCATCCAAGTCGATTACACCTTTCGCTTTTGGACCTACAATAATCTTATCCATGTATGTATCCGGAGCCTTTAACATTTTTCCATGTTCTGTCATCGCAATAACCGAAATTGCATTTGGAAGACCTTTTGCAATCAGATTCGTTCCATCAATCGGATCTACGGCAATATCAACCATTGGTCCATATCCACTTCCTACGCGTTCTCCAATATAAAGCATAGGAGCCTCGTCCAATTCTCCTTCTCCGATTACAATTTCGCCACGAATATCTACACTTTCAAAACAAACACGCATTCCTTCAACTGCTGCACCGTCAGCTGCATTTTTGTCTCCACGTCCCATATAATTTGCTGATGCTAATGCCGCTGTTTCTGTAATTCTTACTAATTCTAAGGCAATATTTCTGTCCATGTCAACCTCCATTTATTCTATACTATTCTTCTAAATTTCATTATATAGTATGTCAAAATAAATGTCAAAGATTTTCATAAAATACAAAAACTTCTCTTTTTTGATTTCATTCTACCCTATTTTGTAGTATGATAGATGATGTATATATAATACTTACAACTTACATATTATGAGAAGGGAGACTTTGAAATAATGGGTTATAAATTGGTTTTAGTAAGACATGGTGAAAGTGAATGGAATAAATTAAATCTTTTTACCGGTTGGATGGATGTGGATTTGTCTGAGACAGGTCATCAAGAGGCAAGTAAAGCAGGACAACTCTTAAAAGCAGAAGGATTCCGTTTTGATGTATGTTACACTTCCTATCTAAAACGTGCTATTCATACAGCAAATCACATTTTGCAAGAGTTAGATTTAGAATGGATTCCGGTGTACAAATCTTGGAAATTAAACGAACGTCACTATGGAAAATTACAAGGTTTAAACAAGGCGGAAACAACCGAAAAATATGGAAAAGAAAAGGTTCTTGAATGGAGAAGGTCCTATGACATCAGACCTCCTTACCTTACAGAAGAAGATGAAAAAAATCCAGCAAATCAAGATCCTTACAAAAATGTAAATAAAGAAGAACTACCTTTGGCAGAATGTCTGAAAGACTGCGTTGCTCGTGTAATTCCATACTATGAAGAAACTGTCAAAAAAGATATGTTGGATGGAAAACAGGTAATTGTCGTTGCTCATGGTAATTCTCTTCGTTCTCTTGTGAAATATTTGGATGATGTATCTGATGAAGAAATTGTGGGAATCAATATTCCAACGGGAATTCCCCTTGTGTACGAATTAGATGATGATTTCAAACCGATTAAGCATTACTACCTTGGTGATCCTGCAGAAGTAGAAGCAAAAATGAATGCAGTCAAAAATCAAGCAAACGCTAAAAAATAAAAATATGATACAAATTAAACAACCACCGACATTGTCGGTGGTTTTCTTTATTATACAACACTCTCTAACATCAGACCAACTTTAGGAGGAGTCGGGTTATAGGGCCAATATCATTACTCATCCTATAATACAAACCCCCTAATGTTGAAAAAATTCGACATTAGGGGGTTAAACTTATCTTTTTATTATCTTACTGCCTGTTTTTAATTGTCAAAATAAATAATACGACTTGCTTCAAAACCATTGGAATGATAACTTCCGTTTGCACGAATTTCATATCCTTCAAAGATATTATTCAAACTTCTTGGACTGTTGTTGTAAGAATTTCTAATCTCTGTTTTTGGACCGATGATTACCTTAGCTTCTCTACTTCCGGTATCCACTACCAAAATATCTTCTCTAAAATCTACGGAGATTACTTTTCCTTGAACACTTTGAGTTGCATATTCTCTTTCTGTAGACAACTCTACAATATATCCGTTTTCTGCTTTCACATCAACTTCATAACCCAGTTTCACATTATCTAAACTGCGAAGACGATTTTCAACATAGATTTTTGTTCTGTTGTTTGCTTGCAAGGTATATACATGTTTATCTCTATCTTCTACAATAATTTCAGATTCCCCTCTTGTTCGTAGGCTCACACCTACTACAACTGCTCCTCGTAAGCTGATTTTAGATTCTTCTACTTCAATAGAGGTTGCCGTGTATCCTTCTGCTTTTACAGATATTTTTTCACCAACATAGAGTCTTTCTAAAGAATCTAATCGATTGGAACCACGATAGATTTTTGTAGATGAAGTAACATCATATTTTACAATACCATCTCTTGGTGTTGTAATTGTAATACTATCTCTATCAATATTTTTAATGACACCGAAAGTTTCAGTCGTTTTTATCGATGTTGTAGCAATTGCTTGAATAACATCATTTCCGATAGATACTACTGTAACAGACTGTCCGGCTTGCAGTTTATTTGCTCTTTCCTCTTTACCGTTAATCAATATTTTACTGTTATTCGTAATATCAAATGTTCTTGTTTCACCTGTTGATTCAACTTCCAGTTTATCATCTACATAAGATTTCACTGTTCCTACAAATTGTACCGCTCCTACATTTGGAGCATTTTGTGGATTTGGTATATTTGGTGTTCCTCCAGTTGTCACATCAAGTTCTAATACTTTGTTTCCACTTGCTTTCAATATTGCTTTAGCATCTCTTTTTACATCAGTAACAGTGGCTGTAGCACCATCTATCGTAACTTTGATTTGATCTACTGTATTGGTAAATACTTTAGATGTACCTTGTGCATCCACCCAGTTAATTGTAACGTTGTTTCCATTTACATAAACTGTTCCAACTTTTCCGGTATAAGATGTTTCAGATACTGTAGGTTTATTTACATTTGGTGCAGGCGTTGGAGTAGGTTTAGTAGGTGTAGCCGGTACCGGTTGTTTCCCTTTTCCTTTTGGAGACATCGGATAACTCTTAGAAAGCATTACAGCAGCTTCTGCACGAGTCAATTTCTTCTTAGGATTAAATTCTCCTGTTGGAGCAATAATACCTTTTCTACCTAATACTTCAATATATGGTAGCGCCTTTGCATCAATATTTTTTGCATCAGTATATTTTACGGATGGTGTTTTCGCAAATTCTTGATGTAAAGACAGCGCATTTACTAACAACATAGAAAATTCTTGACGGAATGACAAACTTTGTACGGATTTTCCTTTTGTTTCATTCATAAAGTATGGAATACTTTTTTCAGGGAAAAGTTTTTTCTCTACCCCGAATACAATATATTTTTCAGCCCAAGTTGGAATCTTGCTTTTTGTCATGGTTGCTTTATACTTCGCTTTGTTTTTTGCATACACATCATTGATTTCCGATTCTTGGAACAAGTTACAAATCATAATAATACTTTCAATTTTTGTTACCGGCTGTGATGGTCTAAAGGTATTGTCGTCATATCCTTTGACGATTCCTTTTGATACTACATCATCAACGTATTTTTGACTCCAATGATTGTTCAAATCTTTAAAATTTGCAGCATAAGATGTTACGGTCGTACACATCATCATGGAACCTAACAACAATGCTCCTATTCTTTTCTTATTCATAGGAATATCCCCCTTTTCTTATTCAATCATTCAATAGTTTCATTATACTGTAAGTTTGTGTTATTTCTAAAACAAGTATATTACAATATGATTTCATCTTAGATTATGGATAATTGAAGTTCTTTTTCGTTACTACATAATCCGTTCAAAAAGTTTGTTTGAATAAATCGACTTTTTATATTATATCATAATTCTTAGATATTTCTATCATTATTTTGATAGATAATCCATTTATGTAATAAAACAAGGCGTCATCTATACCATTAGATGACGCCTTGTCTTTTTTAGCTTTATATATTTTAGATCAAAACCATAGTAAACTATAATTTTATTAAAGGTAGGTTTTTGTTTATAGTTAATAATGAATCATGAAATTCTTAGAATCCTTGTTCTGTCATTACTTCGTCTAAGATTTTTAATGCTTCGTCCAAAGTTTCTTTTGGAATGTTCAATGCAGGAACAAATCTCAATACGTTTCCAGCTGTACAGTTTAAAATCAAGCCTTTTTCAAAGCATGGGTTTGTGAACACGTGTGCATCAGGAACATCTACTACTGCTCCAACGATTAAACCTTTACCACGAACTTCTTTGATTACCGGGTGTTTTTTAGCTAGTTTTCTTAATTCGTCTTGCAAATATGCTCCCATTTCTTGAGCTCTTTCAGGCAATTTGTTTTCGATGATTGCTGTTAATGCAGCTGCTGCTGTATTTGTAGCGATTGGGTTACCACCGTATGTTGTTCCGTGGTTTCCTGGTTGAAGAACGTCAGCAAATTTTCCTCTTGCAGCAAATGCTCCGATTGGAATACCGTTTCCTAACGCTTTTGCCAATGTAATAACATCAGGAACTACTCCGTATCCTTGGTATGCAAATAGATGTCCTGTTCTTCCGCATCCTGATTGTACTTCGTCAAAGATCAATACGATGTCTTTTTCGTCACAAAGTGCACGTAATTCTTGAAGGAATTCTTTTGTTGCAGGGATAACTCCACCTTCACCTTGAACAGGTTCTAAGATAATACCTGCTGTGTTTGCATCAATAACGTTTTTAACGCTTTGGATATCATTCATAATTGCATATCCAAATCCTGCTGGCAATGGATCGAATCCTGCGTGAGATTTATCTTGTCCTGTTGCTGTAAGTGTAGCTAATGTTCTTCCGTGGAAAGATTGTCTCAAACTTACGATTGTGTATTTTTCAGGATGTCCTTGCATTTTTTGGTATTTACGAGCTAATTTCATTGCTCCTTCGTTTACTTCAGCTCCACTGTTTCCGAAGAATACTTTGTCAAAATCACTGTTTTCAACGATGATTTTAGCAAGACGAACACCCGGTTCGATGAAGAAGTAGTTCGCACATTGTGTTAATGTTTTAGCTGCTTCAACTGTAGCTTCCATAACAGATGGATAGCAGTGTCCCAATGCGTTAACAGCAACACCTTGCAATAAGTCAATGTATTTTTTGCCGTCAGCATCCCAAATATAGCTTCCTTCTCCTCTAACCATTCCTACTGGATATTGTCCGTATGTGTCCATTAAATATTTTTTTCCAGCTTCAGCAATGGCTGCATTTGATGTGAATTTTTCGTTCATTGTAAATCCTCCTTTTTTCCATTTCAATCAATCATTTATAAAAAGTTGTATCCGGCAGTCCTATAAACAGAACTGCCGATACAATGATACCCAAAATTGAATTTGGATTACTACCACTTAATTCCAACGCTTTCGCATTCTGTTCCTACAACTGTTCCGTATCCGTCTTTTACGAATGCTTCGAACAATACGCTATGTTGTTGTCTTCCGTCCATAATATGAACACTTCTAACACCTTTTTCAATAGCGCTTACACAAGAGTCAACTTTTGGAATCATTCCTCCTGCGATAGTTCCTTTTTCTTTCAAAGGTGCTACATCTTTTACGTTCAAGTAATTGATAACATCTTTGATTTTGATATCGTTGCAAAGTCCTTCGATATCTGTAAGGATGATTAGTTTTTCTGCTTTCAATGCAGCAGCAAGTTCTCCGGCTGCTGTATCTCCATTGATGTTATAAGAGTTTCCTTGTCCGTCAGAACCGATTGGTGAAACAATTGGAATAAATCCTTTGTCAATCAACGCTTCTACAGCTGCAGGGTTTACAGACACAACATCTCCAACAAATCCGTAATCTACATCAGATTGTCTTTTTTCACAGTGGTAGATTCCGGCACTTACACCTGAAACTCCAACTGCTTGACCACCTGCTGCAGTTACTTTTTGTACTAATTCTCCATTTACTTTTCCGGCTAATACCATTTCAACTACTTCAATAACATCTTTGCTTGTTACACGAAGTCCATTGATAAATTCACTTTGAATTTGCAATTTTTCAAGTAATTCATTGATTGCAGGTCCACCACCGTGAGAAATAACCGGTTTCATTCCTAATGCTTGCATTAAAACAACATCTTCTAATACAGCACGTTTAACTTCTTCATTAATCATTGCGTTTCCGCCAAATTTTACTACTACAACTTTACCTTGATATTGTTTAATATAAGGCATAGCCTCCATTAAAACGGCGATTTTTTCTTGTACGTTTGCCATAATTTCCTCCCGAATAGTGATTAGCTACGGTAATCTCCATTGATTTTTACATAATCGTATGTTAAGTCGCAACCAAATGCTGTTGCATTATGATCTCCATCATGGAAGTCAAGATATACTGTGATATCTTTTTCGTTCAATACTTTAGCTGCTGTATCTTCGTCAAAAGAAAGTCCAGCACCAGCTTGCATTACTGTAATTTCTCCTGCATTACTTGCTAATTTAACGTCAATTTTATCTGTTGCGAATTCAGCTCCTGAATAACCTGCAGCAGAAATTACACGTCCCCAGTTAGCGTCTTTTCCGAAGATAGCGCATTTGAACAAGCTTGATCCTGCTACAGCACGAGCTACTAATCTTGCATCGTGTTCTGTTGGAAGATTTTGTGCTTCTACTACTACTAAGTGAGAAGCTCCTTCACCGTCAGCAGCAATCTTTTTAGCCATTTCCATGTTTACATATTCAACTGCTTCATAGAATTTTTTCTTGTCTTCTTCTGATTTTACTTCAACACCTGATTGTCCGTTAGCCATAACTACGAAGCTATCGTTTGTACTTGTGTCTCCGTCAACTGTTAACATATTGTAGCTCTTGTCTACTGCTCTTGTTAACATATCTTGTAAATCTGCTTGAGCGATAACAGCATCTGTTGTTAAATATCCCAACATTGTTGCCATGTTTGGATGAATCATTCCAGATCCTTTTGCCATAGCTCCGATTGTAACTGTTCCACCGGATAATTCCAATTCAAAAGAAATTTCTTTTGGAACTGTATCTGTTGTCATGATTGCTTGTTCAGCAATGTGTCCGTTGTCTTTACTCAATGTTGGAACAATCGCTTTTACTCCTTCTAACATTCTTTCTAATGGAAGGTGTACTCCGATAACTCCTGTAGAGCATACAAATACTTCTTCAGATTTAAGATTCAATTCTTTAGCAGCGCATTCAGCTAAAGCTTTTACATCTTCTAAACCTTTTTTTCCTGTTGCAGCGTTAGCGTTTCCACTGTTTACAACAACTGCACGAATTTTTCCATTTTTTAATACTTCTCTACAGTAAAGTACCGGTGGAGCAGCGAATTTATTTGTTGTAAATACACCTGCTGCTACAGCATCTACTTCTGAGAATAAAATAGCCATATCTAGTTTACCGGAATTATTTCCTTTAACATCACATGCTTTTGCACCAGCTTGGAAACCTTTTGGTGCTGTGATTCCTCCATCGACAAAACGATATGTATTATTCATACATATTCCTCCTTCAATATACAATTTTTAATCAACTGTTATTTCTTAATCCAAATTCCTATTTCTTATGGGAATGTTGGAGCAAGTTTTAATCCTGTTGTTTCTTCTAATCCGAAGATAATGTTCATATTTTGGATAGCTTGTCCTGCAGCACCTTTACCGATGTTATCGATTACAGAGCAGATGATGATTCTTTGTGTTCTTGGTTCATAAGCTGCTGCAAGGTGGCAGTGGTTAGTAGCTACTGTCCATTTTGTATTTGGCCAATCTCCTGCTTTGTGAGGGAATACAAATGGTTCATCTTTATAGTATTTCAAGTATAGTTCATAAATTTCATCATTTGTCATAGGTCTTTTCAAGTTTCCGTAAATTGTAACATGAATTCCTCTTGGCATTGGAGCTAAGTGAGGTGTAAAGATAATTTTAGATGGTTCTCCACCAATCATTTCGATACTTTGTTCGATTTCTGGAGTATGTCTGTGTCCTGCAACTCCGTAAGCTTTGAAGTTTCCATCTTGCACCATGTGAAGTTTAGCAAAGTCAGGTCTTCTTCCTGCTCCTGTTGTTCCACTGATTGCTTCAACGATGATAGTATCTTTTTCGATTAAGTTATTATGAACAAATGGATACAATCCTAATGCAGATGCAGTTGGGTAACATCCAGGGTTAGAAATCAAGCTCTTTCCTTTAATTTGATCTCTCCAAATCTCCGGAATAGAGTATACAGCATCTCTACACATTTGTGGATAATCACATTTTACATTGTACCATTGTTCCCAAACTTTAGAGTCTCTGAAACGAATATCAGCTCCGAAGTCAATTACTTTTACGCCTTTTGCTAAAGCTTTTTCAGCAATTGGGAATACTTTTCCAGGATCTACTGCTAAGAAAAGTACATCTGTTCCGTTCAAAATTGTTTCTACATCTTCGTCGCTATCTGATAATAATACTGTATCATAGTATCCTTGTAATGCAGGGTGTACTTCTGTGATGTGTAATCCTGAAGAGAATCCGTCCGCCACATAAGCTAATTCTGTTTCAGGGTGATTTATCATCAATCTTAACATTTCACCGCCGGCATTACTTGCCGCACCAATCATTGAAAATCTAATCATTTTTTGTTGCCTCCCTTTAATTTGTTAAACAATTCTTAAAAATTTGTGCATGATTCATCTTTATATCCATTTTACATACCACTATTATAATAAGCATTTTTCGCTTTAATTTCAAGGGGATTTATAGGGAATTTCATAAAAAAATCTTGTGTTTGTTGGAAACACAAGATTTTTTAAAAAAGAATTTTTCTAAATTTTTTCAAAAAACAGTTTTTTATGATATCTTTATGGATTCATCTCCTTCTTTCGTTTGTTATTTCAACGCAGAGCTGTATTGTTCCTCAGAAATGGATGTGATGGCAACTGCAGAACCGTTGGAAGATTTCAGCATATAGTAGGTACGATTACCGTTGATTTTTTCAATCGAAAATACACCATTCAAAATATCTGATGAAAAGGTAATTTGACTTCCCTTTACCTGATACTTTCCGGAAACAGGTTTTTTTGAGGATAAATTTATGATTTCAAGAGTTCCGTTACTTTGTAATTTTGCAACAAATTTCATTTTACTTAGATTTTGCATTGCAAAAGCACCTTTTAACTCGTTTGCAAACTGTCCCGTTTGTTCTGTTGGACTGTCCTGAGGTTTCACATTTGGTATTGGTTGTGGTGTCGGTTTGACGGGTTTCGGTTGATTTTTATTGGAAGAAGCGTTATTCAAACTGTCCATTTCTTTGTTTCCAACAGACAAGTAATACTCATCAGACATTATTTTTACTGTCTTTGTATTTGCTTGCCATCCGACATGATATCCCAATTTTTCAGAGACAAAAGAGAGCGGTATCAATGTGCTGGAATTCAAGATAACGGGTGGAACTTCGACTGTCTGAGGTTCTCCGTTGACAAAACATACATTGTTTCCGATTGACAAAATAATTGTGGTATCTCCCTTTACTCCTGTGACTGTCTTGGTTTCTTTATCCCATTGTATCATGTCAGCACCAAGTTCTTCAAATACTGCACGAAACGGTACCATGGTACGATTTTTCATAATGATTGCACCTGCTCCGTTTTTCATCGGTTTCCCGTCAATTTGAATACTGACTTTCTTTTCTGCAAATGATAATGATGTTGTTCCCACCATAATAACCAAAGCCAATCCAATACTTATGATTTTTTTCATAACACATTCCTCCTACCTCTTATCATATAGTTTTTCATAACCATCGATACTCTGATACATTGAAATCACAGCATCTAAATATTCCTTTTCTTTCGTATAATACTCTTTTTCAAAGTACAAGAAATCACTCTTGCTTATTTTGCCCAATTTTCTCTTTAACTGTAAATTGGAGTAAGCTTTTTTCTCCTGTTCCAACTCTTGTTGTTTGGTTGATAAGTCTGTGAACTGTTGAATATTTCCCAAGTAAGTCTTCTTCAATTGCAAAACGAGCTTATCTTCTGCGTCTTGATAGTTTTCTTCCTTCTCAACAAGATTGATTTTTTCGCGAATTTTGTCTTTTTCATCTTCGGTTTTCCAACTGTCTTTCAGTTGTTCCTGTGCTTTTCTCTTCTTTTCAAGCTCTTCTTTTTGATCTTTTAACTGTTTTAACTCTGACAATTCTTTGGATGTTAAATGAAAAGGAACTGCAATGGAGTTTTTTCCCTCTCCCACTCGTCGAACAACTTCTGCTTGATTTAACTCATATCTCCAAGAAGACGGATACCCCAACAATCGATTCAAGTCTTCATATCGTTGTTGTAATAGCAATTCTTCTTTCTTTAACTGTAATTGGTATTCCCTTAAAAGCGACTGTTCCTTTTGTAAGTCTACCTTTGTTTTTTTACCTAACTGATAAGAACGCTTTTGTCCTTCCAATCGTACTCTCTGATACTCTACCTGATTTTTAGCAAGAAACACTTTGTTTTGTTGTTGCAACAACTGTAAAAAAGAGTTGGTTGCCATTTTTTCATTTCTATCCTTCATTTCATTTAACAATTCTAAAAAATCTTTATTTGCATTGACAGGATCGTACGAAACATCCTCATTATAAAAATACTTTACAACCTCGTTTCCTTCCTCATCTGTCATTACATATCTCTTCCCATATCTGTCCTGATAGTCGTTTATCATTCTTTTCAGTTCCTCTTCTTTATAATTGTAATGTTCCTGTCCGAAAATATATTTTCTTGACTGTTCTCTTACTGTTATGATGGACATTTGTGTAGGCTTTCCAATTTTCCCTGAAACATTTTGACCAAATATCGGTTGTACCAAACTTAACGATAATAACAACGAGCATCCTAATGCTGTTATTTTCTTCATTTTCTCTCCTCCTTACCTTTGGGAATAGAATCATTCTATAACTATTATCCTTTATCATTTCATTTCTAAACATCTTGGTTTTCATCTATCAAACGGTTTCAAACTCTTGTCTTTTTTCTTTCTTATTTATTCAGTATAACAAACTATCGTTTCAACTTGATTACAAATTGGTATCATTTTCCAAAAATTTTTTAAATACTTTCCCAATCATCCACACATAATGCAAAAGACAAGTTGAACAATTGAAGCGTTCTCTCTTGTTCTCCTTGTCTTCTCTAAAGTTGCTCAAAACAATCCTGCTATTCATATCTCAATGCTTCAATCGGATCCAATTTTGCAGCTCTTTTTGCAGGATACAGTCCAAAGAACATTCCGACAAGTGATGAAAAGATAACAGCTCCAATAATGACCGGAATGTTAATTTTTAGATCCACTTTTGCTAAAATTGCTCCCAACTTTCCGATTCCAAGTCCTAAAACAATTCCAATCAGCCCGCCAATCAATGACAAGATACTGGACTCAATCAGAAATTGAAATAGGATATTTTTTGTCTTAGCACCTAATGCTTTTCTGATACCGATTTCTCTAGTTCGCTCTGTGACGGACACGAGCATAATGTTCATAATCCCGATTCCTCCGACAATCAGAGAGATGGATGCAATGACTCCGATTCCAAGTGATATCAAACCCAATATTCCGTTGATTTGGGAAGCTTGTTTTTCTACAGATTCCTGACGATAAGAATCTTTCGGTACTCCCTTCGTTGCAACCAAAAAGTTCTCTACTTCTTTCGCAAGTTCCTCCTGTGAAATTGACATATCTTTACGGTGATAAAAACCGATATACCCCATCCCCTCCGACTCTACATCAAACAGAGTATATGGAACATAACAAGTTATTTTATTCTTATCAGAAATCCCAATCTGTTGAGCAAATGCCGAAACTGTTTCTTCCACCACTCCTACTACGGTAAGTTCTTTTACGCTGTCACCGAAATCAATTTCCAATTTTTGACCGATAACATCCACTCCGCCTGCAACTTCCTGAGCCAATTTCTTGTCAATGACAATGACATTATTTTCTTGTTCGACATCCTCTTCCGTAATCATCCTACCTGATACTATGGTAATATTGGATCTCTGTTCCAATAATCCTCCTCTTGCTCCTGTCAGAGCAATCGTATATTTTTTATTCCCAAATTCTCGTTCTATTTCCTTATTGGCATTCCCGGGAACCATATATACAATCTTATCACCAAATTTCTCTTCCACTGCCCGAAAATCATCCATTGTGAAGAATTCATTATCTCCATGTTCTTGTTTATCCCAACTCAGCGCAATATAAATCTGATTTGTTCCGATGTTGTCTATCTCTTTACCCATAATTGACTTGATACTATCTCCGATAGCTGTAATTCCGATAACGGAGCTAATCCCAATCACGATACCGAGCATTGTCAAAAAAGAACGCATCCGATTTACACGAACTGCGGATAATGCTAACAAAAAACTTTCTTTAATAAGCATCTTACTCCTCCTTTGTCCTTCGGTTATCTACATCTTCTACCACCTGTCCGTCTCTGAACGTGATAATTCGATTTGTAAATGCTGCAATTTCCGGTTCGTGTGTAACGACAATAACGGTGTTTCCTTCTCTATTCAACTGTGTAAAGATATCCATAATTTCAACTGAAGATTTACTGTCCAACGCTCCCGTCGGTTCATCAGCAAAGATAATTGACGGTCTGTTTGCCAAAGCTCTTGCAATCGCAACCCTTTGTTTTTGTCCACCGGATAATTCATTCGGCATGTGTGCATATCTATCTGCCAATCCCACTTTTCCAAGTAATTCCATAGCTCTTTCCTCACGCAAAGATGACTTTATTTTTGCATATACCATAGGCAGCTCAACATTTTTTAGCGCACTGGTACGTGATATTAAGTTAAAGGATTGAAAGACAAAACCGATGTTTAAATTTCGTATTTCAGACAGCTCATCATCTGTCTTATCTTTGACATCAATTCCTTCCAGGTAATAGTTTCCGGAAGAAGGTCTATCCAAACATCCAAGAATATTCATTAAAGTCGATTTACCGGATCCGGAAGTTCCCATAATTGCGACAAAATCTCCTTTACAAATCTCCAAGTTGATTCCTCGAAGCGCATGAACTTCAACTTCTCCGTTGCGATATACTTTCGTCAAATTTTCTACCTTAATTACAACTTTTTTGTCATTATTCGGCAATTGTTTCACCTTCTTTAGTTTCTTGGGAAGATACATCTGTGGATTGTTGGTCTTCTCTTACTTTACTTCCTTCTTGCAAAACTTCTTCTCCACTACTCAAAACAACTTTGTCGCCTTCTTTCAGATCATCTGATAGAATCTCCGTATAGAATACATCTTGTAAATTGATTTGCACAGGCACCTTCTTTATCGTATTATCTTCCGACACTTTGTACACATAGTGATTATTGCCTTCCAAATCTGCATGAACAGCTTCTGACGGAACGGCTTTCGTTCCTTTTTTACTTGCGATGATAATTTTTGACTTTGCCGTCACTCCCGGAATCAAAACATCGCTCTTTTCTGTAATCTTGATTGTAAGTGGAATAACTTTTTTCGTACCGGTCGCATCTTTATCTTCTCCTGACGGTGCAATACTCTCAACTACTCCGGACAAAGTTTTCTTTCCAAGAATATTGGAAGATATGATAACCTGTTGTCCAAGTTTTATCTTTCCAATCTGTTGTTCACCCACACGAACTTTTACATTCAGATTTACCAAATCTTCAATGACAAACATTGCAGCTTTGTTTTCCGTATCGGCTGCATATCTTCCCAATCTGGCATTTACTCTGGTAACAGTTCCGTTAATTGGACTTTTAATCAGCGTTTTTTCAATATCTTTTTGTTTCAAAGCAATCGTATTTCTATCTAAGCTGATACTTTTCTTTTGTGATTCAGTAGGAACAACCTTTCCGTTTACTGCATCAAAACCGTTTACTGCAATCACTGCCTTTTCGTATGTTTGTTTCGCTAAAATAAATTCATCTTCCGAAATTGCGCCGGCCTCCAACAAACTTTTGTTTTGATCCAAAACACGTTTTGCGTCATTCATAGTACTTACTGCATTGTCATAGTTTGTTTGTTGTTGACGTACGGTTTCATCCGTTGTAAGTTTAGACAACTCCAATTTTTGTTGTGCTAAAGAAATTTCATTTTGGATGTCTGTACTGTCAAGAACTGCCAAAACTTGTCCTTTTGTGACATAATCTCCTTCTTTTACATTGATTTGAAGGATTTTATTGTTCAAAACGGAAGTTACCTCAGCCGTCTCCGAACCGGAAACAGGCCCTTCCACCAACAATGTTTCTTCAATATCCCTTGTTGTCACATTCCCCATCTTGACAGGAATATCTGCAGCTTGTTTTGTCCCTAATAAACTCTTGGCACCCAATGCGCCTACCAAAACAAGCAACGCAAGAATGATATATCTCTTCTTCACTCTATTTTTCCACGATTTCTTTTGTTTGAATTTTGTTTCAGGTGTTGCAGGTCCATCGGTTGTAGTAATCAAGTCTTTACTTTGTTCCATATGTTTCAAATCTCCTCTCAATCTGATACAATCCATCTTTATTGATACATCCTTTATAAAAATTAAACTGTATTCTATTTTTAATACAATTATACATTAATAAATCGTAATCTCTGTTACAAAAATATTACAAATTAGTAATATTTTTTCAAAAATTTTTCTATTTTTATCCTTCCGGAGTTTACATTTTTTTCTTAATTGTTTAAACTGGGTAGGAATGTTTCCTTTTTTACATCTCTATTGAAGGAAATAGACCACATTGTCAAGAATCATCAACAAATGGAGAAACTATTGTCTGATACGAAAAAACTCAATAGAGCTGTCGTGTGTTCGATTAGGAAATTATTCATATCATCACTGAACTAAACGAAATCGGTATTCATTCCATGAATAGCAATTTCCTTGGTGATATTGAATAGGTACGAATCTCATCGTATCCGCTCAATTTTAACAAATGCTTGACAAAAAATATGACGAAAACAATACACTGTTGCAACTCCGTCTGATGTTCCATAATGAGTTGTTAATTATTTTTTGCAATTTGTACTCAGTATATATTCCCACACAATAAAAATAAAAACATTTATAGAATTTTTTCATATTACAATAACTAAGGATGTGATTTTTGTGTCTACCAAAACACAAACTGCTTTGCATAATTACAAAACACTCAAGAGAAGAATTGTCATCGATGGATTTTTGGTCGGATTGGGAGCAGGATTCTTTTCAGTTCTGTATCGCTTGATGTTGTCGGAACTGGATACTGTCAGAAAAACGCTTTTTTCTACCTACTCTACTGAACATATTCTATTTTTGGTTGTTGCTTTTTCGCTATTTGCTTGTATCGTCGGATGGTTGATTCGATGGTGTCCTCTCAGTAGCGGAAGTGGTATTCCTCAAATTCAAGGAGAATTGCTCGGCATTCTAAAAATGAATCCGGTTGCTATCTTAATTTCCAAATTTATCGGTGGAGGACTTGGAAACCTTGCCGGACTGTCACTTGGACGAGAAGGCCCTTCTATTCAAATCGGAGGAGCTGTTGGAAAATTACTATCCAAATTTTTGAAAAGAGATATTAACGAAGAACGGTTTATGATTTCTGCCGGCGCAAGTGCAGGACTTGCCGCAGCATTCAATGCACCTATTTCAGGAACCATTTTTGCATTGGAAGAAATGCACAAAAATTTCTCGCCACTCATTTTGATTCCCTGTTTGATCGCCTCTGTTGTTGCAGACTATGTATCCAAAAATGTGTTCGGCCTGAAGTCCTCTTTTTACTTCATCTCTATTCCGATGGCTCTTCCGCTGTTCCACTACTGGCACATTGTAGGAATTGGAATATTTTCAGGATTGGTAGGTGTTTTGTTTAACAAAGTACTGTTGCTTGGTCAAGATTTTCATAATATCTTACCGATTCCAAAACCATATCGACCTATCATTGCATTCCTGGTATCCATCACATTGGGATTTGCTTGTTACGATGTATTGGGTGGAGGACATGCCTTAGTTGAAAAAATTACCGGTTCAACATTCACTTTGAGTATGCTCATTACCTTGTTGATTCTCAAATTACTGTTCACTTCATTAAGTTACGGAAGCTCTACACAAGGTGGTATCTTTTTGCCGGTGTTGGTACTCGGTGCGCTAAGCGGTGTCATCTATGCCACATTCTGTCAACAAGTCCACTTGCTTGATGCTATCTATATCCATAACTTCATCGTGCTGGGAATGGCAGGGATCTTAACAGCAGTCGTTCGTTCTCCAATTCTGTCAATTATGCTCGTTACGGAAATGTCCGGAAGCTTTTCTCATATGTTAAGTTTCTGTTTGGTTGCAATCATCTCTTACCTCGTAGCAGAATTTTTGAATTCCAAACCGATTTATGAATCTCTATTGGAACGACTTCTTGCAAACAGAATTGATTCCGATACAGAAGAAGACGAAACGGATAAAGTTGTAACCACTTTATCCATCACCTCAAATATGAGTATATGTAACAAAGCGTTAAGAGAAGATTTATTTCCAAAAAACGTTCTGATTGTCTCTATCAAACGAGGTGTAAAAGAATTCATTCCAAACGGAAATACCGTTATTCTACCGGGAGATATTCTCATCATTCTATGCTACAAATCAGAATTAGCCGAAGTCAAGCAGATGACATTAACACTATAACAACCTTGTACCAAAAACAAGACTTTCCCAATCTGACACAGTCATAAATAATATCCCCTGTGAAACTAAAGTTTGAACAACTCTATTTTAACAGGGGATACTTTTTTATCTTATATTTAGTCTTTATCAACATCGCTCTTCTTGTCGATTCTAACATCTATGATTTCTTCTATCTTCTTTTTAATTTTTCAGCTGAACTTGTAATGATATGCCAAATACAAGTAACCGGATGAACCAACATCATTCTCGGTCCACTGAATTTCATAACATCCCGTATCTTCTCTCTCATCTTGGGTGAATAACAGTGAACCTTGCAATTACTACAAAATGTTTTGCTTTCCATAAACGGACATCGTGTTGTTCTAGCAATGGAATAATCCATCAACTCTTGACATTCATCGCACAGTATCCCATTATGATATAGATTTTTATGTTTTCGTTTGCAATATAATTGAATCATCTCAGAGACCATGTCAATTTCCTTCTGCCTCTTCTTATCTATCTTATGTTCTTCCTTGTTTTCTGTTATGATACCTTTCATTTACCGCACCATCTCTCCTCCCGAAAAATATAATTACCCTATTTCTTACTCTAACTTCCACCATTTCTTGTCCAAAAAGAATAAAATTTCTCTCGTTTTGTGGTACAAACTGACAAATCGATTCTGTCATGTAAGGAATCATCTAATCCGCATCTACCCAAAGTCGATATTTCCCACAATGAAGACATTGAAATAAGTATCCACAAATAGAACCGTCTTTGACAAGATATTCTTCCACATCTTCAAAAATATCATCGTGCATATAATACTCTTCAAACACTTCGTCTGCAATATCCATCGCTTTTAATTCACGCGTTCCAACCGTCCCCAAATATGCACAGTAGTCATCACAACAGAAAAGCCAATGTTCTCCTTGCCAACTTAAATACCCCGGTGTGCGTAAAAAAAGCTCATCATCTTTTTCAGTATCTCGTTCTCCTTCCCACTCTGCAGCTTGAACAAATGTAGCGTCAAATTTTTTTGCAGCCTCCCCGTTTGCAATACAAGTCGGACAAAGATATTCTACATTATCCACATAATATGGCATGGAAGAAAAATAAACAGTATTTTTGTTGCCACAACAAGGACAGTCTTTTTCCTCTCCCTCTTCAAATGCACCTGTTTCCAGCGGATCGGGATGATATCTAAAATGAGGTAAGTGTCTAAGGAGCTCTTTTCTTTCAGCTTTTTCCATTTCCGTCAAAGGTCGCGGTAAAGCAAACCGATCTCCACGATTTGTGCTCAACTCTTGTAATGTTGCAAATTTTTTAATCTGTTTTCTGTCACTCTTATCAAAAATAGTCGAAAAAACTCGAAACGCACTCTCCATCATTCCAAGCTGATAATAGACATCAGCCAAGACTTCCTTCGCATCTCTCTCTTCAATTCCAAAAAGTCTGTCGGCAAATTGATATAAGGCTGATACACTTGCCTTATCCCCATCATGAAGTTTGAAATTTTGTTTTAACACTATCAATTCTTTCAAGTATGGATTCACTTCATCACCTTATTCCTTATCATTAGATTTATCTATGATAATCCCTCTAAAACAGAACAACTTTTCTTTTTTACTATTATTACACAAAACACTCTTCAAATAAACAGTAACAATACGACATTTATGTCCTGTAAGATGATGAACGAGCCAATCATATAAAAAAAGTTTGAAACAAACAACTGTTTTCAAACATGGATTCGGGTTCATCAACCCATTTCATATATCAAAAAACAAATGACTTCCTCTTTGAATATTATGACTCAAATCGCTCTTCCAATCAACAGTAACACTCTACATCCATCTTTTATAAAATAATGTCTTGTCTTAGTGCACAAGAACTTGATTGATATCTTTTTAGACTGCAAAGTAGATATTCTCACAATCTCTATCTTCTCAAAAATATTAAGACTAAAAATTACTGAATTATATATAAAAAATTGCAAAATAGACATATTGTTCAGACATTCATTCCATCGTTTATCCCTCTATCAAAATCAAGTACCCATATCTTGTTGCTCATATCCTTCATCTAAACGAAATCAATTATAATTTTATTGTATTCGATAGTGAATCCTCTTACAATACAAAGTTTTGACTGATAACTTTTTGGATTGTAAGACGATATTCTTACAATCTCTATCTTATCAAGAACTCTGAAACTAAAAATTATACTCACTCTTTTTAAGACAATCTTGTCACATAAATCTACAAACTTACTTACTTTTCATTTTTTGTAGAACTTTTATCCGATAACTGTTCCAACAAAGCTTTACATCCACGTTCAATTTCATGATATGCTGTATCAAAGTCATTGCTGTACCAAGGATCAGAGATACTTTTTTCCTCTCCCGCATACTCTAATAACAGATGTATCTTTTTTTCGTTATCCTTGCCGAACAGACGCAACATATTCTGAATATTGCGCTCATCCATCCCAATTAACAAGTCATAGTTTGAATAGTCGTCTTTGGTAATTTGACGTGCCCGCTTGCCGTCACATTCCACACCGTGCTCCTTTAACTTTCTCTTCGCAGGAGGATAGACAGGATTTCCAATTCCGTTCCAAATTTCTTCCGAACTTGTCGCAGCAGATTCTACTATGAATTGATTATCTATTCCCGCATCACTAATCATTTTTTTGAATAGAAACTCTGCCATGGGCGAACGACAAATATTGCCATGGCAGACGAAAAGTATTTTTATCATAGGTATTTTCTCCTTTTTTGATGAAATGGCTCTTTAAATTTTTCCTCTGTTATCTTGCTTGATGAATACTTACACATAGTTTGTATTCAAACTACTATATAACGATATACTCAGCTTGTCTGAATCATAAATTTTACATTTTTGTTTTCATCCTCTTCTCTCTTACAATTATTCCCTTTTCAGACATCCTACTCCATTTCACGATTTTCTATTTCCTTTAAGCTACGACCGGTTTCATCCTTAAAAATCTCAAACATCCATTGTTATTCATAATTAAAATTAGTATATAGAATATCAATGGGTAACAATATCCAATGCGAACTTTCCTATCTCCTCTTCATCAAATCTGTTGTCGCCCATTCATACCCACAGTCTTTACAATGACGGTCTATCTCTCCACCTGCCTCACTTGTTGATACCAAACAACCACCAAGGATGAGATTTCCTTTTTTTTCCTCCTCACCATGAGTTACAGAAGGCCATGTATATATAATAGGAATCGTATTTTTCGAGTTACATTTAGGACATATCTTCACCATTTCAAACTCCTCCATCAAAAGTATCATGTTCTATTTCTTACTTCTTCCATTTGCTACATTTCCAATTTATCACACCTCCATACTGTTTAGAGCAGTTATTCTTAATTTTTCTGTTCTAAACAGTACGAAGATTCGTTTATGATTACCATATCACAAACTCTACACCTAAAAAATTTCTTATCCTTCTGAAGATTATTTCTCGATATAATAGAGCATTTCACAATACCCATCTCTACAAGCAGTAATATAATTATCTTGATAACAACAAATATCTTCATATTCCACAGGTAGAACCAACGTTCCGTCTTTTGACATTAAGCCTTCCTTACAATTACTCCTTCCATGATAGTTTTTCTTACCGATTCGAACAGTAATCAAAGGGTTTTTAACTCTACAGATTGTATCATAAATCGGGTCTACAATCACATTCCCGTCAAAGTCTTTCATCCCTTGTTTGTCCCCATCTTCAAAAACAAACAATTTTCTTTCACAATCAATCTCATGAAAGACAATCTTATTCTCACAAGGCAGGATGACAGTTCCATCCCCATCAATCAATCCATTGCGTTCCCCATTCTCATCTCTAATCGTAACCTTGTACAGCTCGCTACACATATCTCTAATTTCAACTTCATGCAACTCTCCATACCTTCTAATAGATGTGTAGATGGAATGAAATTTTTCATTACCCTCACGGTCGATGATTCTCTCAACTTCGTACCCGAGTTCCTCATCAAACTCTCGAACATGAATCCATCCGTCTTCATCAAAACTTGCATATTGGAATTTCGGCTTAAATATCACCTTATTTTGTTTCATATCGTAGATTCCATAAAGGTCATTACCGGTTTCTTCATCTTCTTTACAGAACACAAACATATCACCATAGAATTCAGTATTGTTAATATATTCAAAAGTGTGATCTGTAATCCAGTTTCCTCGATTATCTATAATACCCCAGTTGCCCTCTTCCCAGTTATTGACATAGTATGCTACAAAAACATCATCTCTGGATGTACCGTCTATATCCCAAAATCGTTTTATCTCATAAAAGATGAACGGAATCGCAACATTTCCTTCCTTATCTATACCACCCCATAATTCCTCGTCCGTCCAATACTTACCTGAATTATGCTCATTATCCCACTTTTTATCAATTGTCCATTTACCTTTACATACGATGGCAATATCTCCTCGAAAGTCGTCTGCGTAAATATACTGAGGCGCTATCACTTCAACACCATCTTCATTTACAAAACCCCAAATCCCCGCAATGTCAGAATCATCAGAATGATAGGCAAGATCCATAAAGTCAGGTTCCAAGGTAGAGACTTTGCACATTCCTTCACGGAATTGGCCGACATATTGATACTTTAAGTTAGCGTTTTCGGGAATGGCAGGAATTTCTTTTCCACTTCCATCCACAAAAAAGCATTTTTTTTCACGCCACACTTCAAATTTACCGTCCTCAATCTTCTCTGCATCATCATATATCATAGAAGTGATGAAGTTCATATCTTTATCGACGAAACCATATCCGTAACCTCTTTTGCCAACCAATGAAAATCCTTCATGAAAGCTCTCCAAATAATTAAAATTGATAGAGCAGATGCGTTTCCCTTCACAGGTTGCAAGAGTCGATATTCCTCCATGAGTAAACGAATCTCCTGTCAGTAGTGCTCTGACTAATCCGGTTTCTCCATCCTTATAGATATCGTTCACATTCCATTTCCAAAGTCGAATTATTTTCTTTTCATCATCCTCAAGAATAACATCATTGCATATTTCCGGCTCAGAGTATAGCTCTCCTTCTTCATAGCATTTTAGAACAGATATACGAAATTCATTGCTGAATGCAATAGCCGTTCCACGATGAGAATCTGAACTTTCTACCATCCTTGCAGAATTCCAAATCTCATCTGTAAAATCATATCCCTTGTAAGAAACAGTATCATCCAACTCCACTTCTCTATCTATTGGAAGAATATATTTTCTACATTCCCCGTTATCAAAAGAAATTTTGAAAGCAAATCGTTCTGTATGAACCGGACTCAAAACAGACACATTGATGGCTGTAGGAATATTACTGTATCGGTTTTCGTTTTCACGCTCTTCTGATTTTATGAACTCTTTGTAGTTAGATTCATCAAAGTCTTCTACAGACATTCCAACAATCTTATTTGTTCTATAATCCAAGGTAAAATTAAAATATCCGAAACCGTCAACATACAAAACTGCGATGTAAATAGTATCATTAAAACAAACATAACCGATTTTCATATCACCATACTCTTGATGAATCTGAAGCATATTCTGATAGAAGTCATCCGTCATAAAACGAATTGGAAAATTCACATCGATAGATATCGGATAATCATCACTGATGACACAATCATATCCATCCATGCACTCTCGATTAAATGCATACATCAGTTTATCCATGGCATGATACATTTCTTCATGACGATAATGTTCAAGAATCCATTTTCCTTCTACTTTTTTTACACGCCAAACTTCGGGAGGTTCTCCCCCATTTCCGTAGCAATCAGACATAAGGTATTTCGTCTCTTGATTAGAGTTCCAACGCTTCACATTTAAATATATGACAAGCACCGTACTTTGTTCAGATAGAGGATAATCCGTCAGTTTCTTACAATACTCCCCGTCCAAGGATAGCTTTTTTTCTTTTCCGTATGCAAACATATATATTGTATACGCATGACCATTTCTATTACATCTGTAACCGATGCAATCATCAAACACTTGAGACTCCATAAATCTATATCCATTATCGGATAGCCCTCTTTTCACAAACTGATCGGACTGTCTCCAAATATACACTTCAGAATCATCAAGTTTTTGGTACTCAGTTTTCTCATTACAATCCATCTTAACTTCATACGAACCATTATCACATCTTTTCATAGCTTTAACAGTGTATGGAATATCTTTTTTTGAATCTTTGCCATAAAAGACAAGATTAAACCACTCCTCATTTCTCGACAGCTCAATCTCAGCAATCTTCCCGTCAGAGGTATTTGTTATGAATACAACAGCAACCGGTTCTACTGCATCATTTCGATAGAGCAAAAGACCATTCTGATACACTTCAAAAATAGACTCTCCACGAAGATTGTCTATCGTCACTCCATGTTGAAGGATGTTTGTCAACTCAACGATTTCATATCGATAGGGAGTTTTTTTACGGATGGAATTGATGGCACCACCATATTCCATTCGGATATGATGTAAGATTTGTTCAGAAGAGGTAATCTTCTTGTTGAGTTTATCTGAACGATAACTACACTCATCTGCAAGTAATTCAGCAAGTTCATCCAGCTCGCCATAAACAAAAGCTCTTCCTAACACGTCAAGTTTATTATTCGTATTCATAATCATCCTCCTTACAATTCACAAAACCTCATCGTCCCATCTCTCAACATTGTTCCGACTATGTTTTCCTATAATGACAGTATACACGATTCACTGTACCAAAAAACGGACTTACTATAATTTATTTTATAATTTTATGTAACTTTCTTATTTGAAATAAATACAACTCTGTTACTGCCATCAAACCCTAGGTTCTATTTTACAGTATGATACCAAAACACCATCCTATCCTTACCATATCACAACGCATCATACATCGTTCCTCTTACTTCACAGGAATTGAGATCCATTCTTTTCAATCATCTTCAGATGAAATCAAACTACTTACCAAAAATTCTATCATACAGTCTTTGTATTTAACAGACGAATGTGGTCAAAAAAAAACAGAACGGTATTTCCGTTCTGTTTTTTTGCTATCTCTTATCGCATATTTTTTTCTTTTACTTTCGCAGCCTTACCAACTCTCTTACGGATATAGTTGATTTTTGCACGACGAACTTTACCACGACGAGTTACTTCGATTTTTTCGATAACCGGAGAATGTACAGGGAAAGTTTTTTCAACTCCAACTCCGAAAGATAGTTTTCTTACAGTAAATGTTTCTCTTACTCCACTGTTTTGTCTTTTGATTACTAATCCTTCAAAAATTTGGATTCTTTCTCTTTTTCCTTCTCTTACTCTCAAGTGAACTTTTACAGTATCCCCAGGACCAAAATTAGGCAAGTCTTGTTTTAATTGTTCTTGTTCAATTTGTTTTAAAATTTCCATGATCTTTCTTCCTCCTATAATTTGAGCTATTGCATTCTTAGCCATATTTCTGCCAGCGGAATACACAATCTATTAAAATACAACATATTATATCACAATTACCTCGTAGAAACAAGCATTTTCTTGTCTGTATTTTTATTTGTATCGTTCTTATTTAATGGGTGTATGGTATCATTCTGTTTAGCCTATCTTAAATTCATTATAACTCTATGATTTCTTGCTTTAGAAAGAAACATCTTCTTCGATGTAGTGTTGATTAAAGCAGATGATATAGGGGTATTCAAATACGAGCCGGTCAATTCGACTTTTTACAAGTAAATAGATTAAATTTCAAAGAGCAGACCGATTATATCATTTTAATATCACTTCAACAGAGAAACAATATATCTTACTGTTTCCAAGGTACGAAGTGATAAAAAGCATTATAGAAAACACTATCAAGATATGATATAATTCTAGTTGATTATATCTCAAATATAAATTCATGTCATTCTGATAAGAAAAGAGGATTCTTATGAAAAAAGTTTTGTTCGTTGGTTCATCCATAACAAATATACACAAACAACTAAGTGCTCATTTGGAGTTTTTCAAAAAAAATAATTATACCGTTCATCTTTTAGGACAAGATACGGAAATTGATGTTCCTTTTGCTGATCAGGTGATTGATTTTGATTTTTTTGCCGATGGCGGTTTTTTGAAGGAACAAAAAATGATAAAACAAATTAACAGACTCTATCGAGAAGAAAATTATACTGTTGTCATTTCCTACGAAGATATCCCGGGATATTTAGCAAGAATGGCAGGTCGTTCTTCTTTCAAAAAATTCGATCGACCAAAAATGTTCCATCTTTCTTCAGAGTATCCTTTCTATGAAAGTTCTGAAGGCTCTCTCGAAAAAAAATCCTTTGAAAGACAGAAAAAAGCCGGAAAAACAACTGACTTATTGATTGTATCCAATGCTACAGATTTTAACATTGCAGAAAAATACGGATTCTCTCAAGACACAATTGTCAAGTTGTACGGAATGGGGATTTCTCCTATCAAAAACAAGGTGTCCGCAATAGACAAAGATAAGATAAGAGAACGTTACCAACTTTCAAAAGATCATATTGTAGCTTTTTATGACAATATCTTCGAACAGGATAAGAATCATAGATTCTTAATTCAAAACATCGCACCGATTATTCAACATTTTCCAAATTTCAAAGTAATTTTTAACGGCACAGGCTCTACATTACAATCTATGAAACGACTGGTTGAAAAAGAAGGCATATACAAAAATACTCTCTTTTTAGAAAAAGAAGATGCAACAGAGCTTTATGCTATCACAGATGTTTATCTTTCACCTTCTCTCATCGAAGGTGTCCCAAAAGGAGTTATTCATGCATTGGAATGTTCTATTCCGGTCATTGCAGCTGCCACAAAAGGTCATGTAGATTTGATTGAAAATGATTTCAACGGCCTATTGTACTCACCTGACGATTTTGGAGATTTTATTGCTAAGTTATATGTTCTTCTCAATAATACTGCCTTAAAACAGAAATTGATTTCTCATAGTGATGATGAATCTTTACAGAGTTACTTTGAAGCAAATGCTCAAAAACATATCTTCAACTATTATCGAAAAGCAATTGCCGGAATTGATTCTGAAGAAGAGGATGATTCAAAACACTTTAATGAAGCATAAACAAAAGCACTCATTTTGCATATTACATCAAAATGAGTGCTTTTTTATGATTTATTTTATATCAATGTTTATTCTGATACATTTTGTTCTCGTATTCTTCTAACCCAGTAGTTTGCTCCCAAACCGAACCCAAACAAACACCAAAATAACGGCGCTACCGATATGGATGTGCTCACAAAGAAGGTATCGGCACTATATCCTACCAGACCGATAAAGATTGCCAATCCGAAAGTTTCTGTAATATTATATTCTTTTCTAAAAATATAAAGAGTAACGCTTTCTACAAAATAGAACAAAAATACTATGATACAAAGCAATAACGCCAGCAGTCCTTGTTCCACTCCCGTTTGTAGATACCAACTATTCGCTTTATCAATCGTAACATTCGGCGTCCCATATACATACCATTTTGCCAAAACATCTCCCTGCGGAAACTCTTTGGAAAAACTTCCGGCTCCTGAACCTATCCAAATTCTGTCCTTTAACAACGGTATCGTTCTTGACCACACATAACCTCTATTGTTTGCAAATTTTTCTTTTCCTTCAAAACCAAAGAAAGGTGCCTCCATGACATCCAAGTTTTTATATTCTGTATCCAAGAATGCTTTTTGTGGTAATCCCGCCAAATTTATAATAAAAATCGGTTTGTTCCGGTAATACAACCTCATAATTTTTCTTTTTTCAACTTTGCCTTGATCCATAGTTCCAATATATTCTGTTGTAAAAGAATAGTCTGTAAAGCGAGAATCCTTCGTTACATAGCGCTCTGTATCCTCTTTTTGAAATTCAATATATTGCCCTGTTTCATCAAAACAGTTAACTGCAGGTGTTGTGTTATCTACTTCCAACACTTCCTGTTGCATGATGAAAAACACTCTCTTACCATCTACAGAAACCTTTCTGATAGGAATATCGTCATGAAAATCCACATTATTTTGATTTTTAAACAGATTGTAAAAATCGTCTCTCAATTCAGCCCCTTTCAAAAAAACATCTCCATTTGTTGCAATAGCAGCTCCGGCACAGAAGACCGTAAATGCGGCGATGACTCCAAGTGTCTGCTTATAATGTTTTATCACTTTACGAACAGATGTCACAAGAAATACTAAAATTGCTACAACTAATCCGGCAAGTCCTGATTTTGACGCACTGAAAAACAACAGGATACAGGAACAAATTGTCATCACAATCGATACAAAACGTATTGTTCTTTCTTTTCTGAAAATGGCCATCACAGTAAAGAACGGTAGCAACAATGCGCACAATGTTCCTAACTCTGTATGCTGTAGCGTCAGTGCAAATAAGTCCATGGACTGAACCTTTTCTGATGAAAGGTCATTCAAAGCAGGATTTTCTCTCCATGCTTGTAGTAACTCAAAATGAGAGAAATCATATTCTATAGCACTTGTGACTAAGAACACTGTCAAAATTCCTACCAAAATGGACAATGACCAAAAAACTACCCTATAATCCTTTTCCTTACGATAGAGTGAAACAGCAGAGAAACAAAGTATCACATACCCTATCAACACAAAGATTCCTTCTCGTTGTTCTTCAGCTCCCCATAAGGCGGTGCTTGTATATCTTGATACCACTGTTGAAATAAGCATTAAGATGATATACCCTATCAAACACAGAAACTCTACTCTTAGGATAATATCTCTTTTTCTTTCCATCTTTCTTTGGTAGAAGAATCCTAATAATGCAAAAATCGGAAGACTGATCAACAACCAAAGAGATTTTTGATACAAGAGATAATCTGACGGTGTATCTCCCGACCATTTTTGAAAAATTTTCAAAGTACTGTCAGGAGATATTACGTAAGAAACCCAAGGCAAACATACTATCAAAAGAATCAACGGAAGAAAAGATAACCAGTTTGTTCCGGTTTTCAAAAAAATGTAGGTCTTGCGTTGTCTTTCATGTAATAATCTCTCTTTTTTCTTCTTAGTTCTCTCTAAAAAACTGAGTTCATCGTCATCCTCTTTGTCGTCATCATGAAACAATTCCTCTTCTTCACTCATGGCTTTCTCAGATTGTAACTTAGTTGTGTTCTCTTTATTATCATCGACAATAGATTTTTCTACAGAACTGCTTGATGAAGTTTCTCCTTCTTTTTGCAAATAAAGTTCCACTTTATCAGAATCCGTCTTTTTTGCAGAACTGTCGCCGTCTCGTTCGATGTCCATAAAACTTCCCCATTCATCCAACTCCACCATGTCTTCTTTATTTAGTGACGGTTGATTCTTCGTTAACTCCACATTCGTTCCATTCTCTATCGAATTGTTTTCTTCCGGATGATGTTTCATATTTCTTGATATCCTCCTTTATTGTTCTCTCTTTTCAACTCTATCCATTTTATTCTCTATCTGATTGTCATTCATAATCATTATTAGTTAAATATATTATAATAATTATTATATCATAATAAAATACTTCTTGAAACAACAATTCATTCCTTATGTAAATGTGATTGTTATGAATTCAAATGTGAAAGAACTATCTATTCTCAATCTTAGACTCATAAAACAGTCAAATTAAATTGCATATCATAAATCAGCATATGACAATAGCAAATCATAATTGTCAACTCTATATTATAATATTATACTTTATTGTTCTCATTCATTCAATTCCTCTATATGAAATATACTATACTGAAACTTGTCTTTTTTCTATAGGAAGACATGATTGAATCAGAATATCGATATTTTTTATATAGAATATACACCATAATTATAAGTAATGTCTATATGTTATGGAACATATTGTGGAAAAGGTAGAAAATAAAAAAGAGAAGCACTGATCATTTCCTGAAGCTAAATCCAAAGAACACACTGTCCCTACATTCAGCTGTACTTTTCAGCACTTCTCTTTCTTCTTTTATAAACTGTCATTTCTATAAATTTGATCCGCTTACATACAAATTTTGAAAATGAATTTTTGCCAATTCATACTCTTTGACGGACTCTGTATATTGACGTTCCAATTCGCTAAGTTGCATTTTCTTTTCTTCAATACTGAATTTTGAGATTTTTCCATATTTCAAACGAACCATATCATTTTGAAGTTCCTGTTTCATGACTTCTTTTCTATATAACAGAAGCTCTATTCTTTCCTCTGTCAATTTCAGATTGGCATACTCACGTTTGACGCCCTCACGAATATCTTCCTTCAACTTAAGATTTTCAGTATTTGCAATATACACATCTTCTTGTTGAATTTTTCGATTTCCCAAAACAAGGTTTTGATCAATCAACAACTGTTGGAGAGAAATTCCATTTTCCTTTGCAACAACATCCATATTGGTATGAGAAGCTCTCACTGCGTGAGAATTCAACTCTGCATCCGTTAAGGTAATCGGCTGATATTGATATGGAATGGAAACCAATGTGTATTCATCCAAATTGTTTAATCTCAAATACTTATTCAACTCTAATTTTTGTTTTTGTAATTCCAATCTCTTTTGTTCCTTTGTTCGTTTCATCCCTTCCAAAGAAGTTTTGATTAAATCATAGTCATATCGACTTATCTTGCCGACAGAATATCTCACTTTTGCAATTTGAAGTTCTTTTTGTTTTAATTGTATCTGTTGATCGTAATCTTGTAAGTCTAACACAGAGAATTCTATACTATGAAACAAGTTTCGAATGGTATCTTCCAACATGCGTTTGGTATACCTCGCACTAAACTCATTCAACTTCTTTTCTTTATCTTCTTTTTCTAACGAATACAACAATTGATTCCAATCGTCTTCCTTTTCGGGATAATCAATTCCCGGAATACTTAACCGTTCAGATTTTTTGTCCAATTCTTTATTTGTTGTTTCTATTTTTTGAAGCTTTCTATCTATTTGTTTTATGTCCAAACTATTCTTAATTGCCAACTCTACCGCTTTCTCATAACTCAATGTCTTCGGCACTTGTTTCGTTTGTGCAAATCCTATCGAAGTGAGTGCCATCGTAAATACCAGTGTTACTAACACACATTTTCTTTTCAAGATAATTCCTCCCAAACTTATGATTCTAGCTCCAACACTATCATGGTTTCTTGTTCTAATCTCACATCTATATACATATCATTGTACCAATACTATAATACTCCGTTCGATCAAAAAAATCGTGGAATATTTGTAATAAATAGGCATTCTCAGATTATTTTTAGATTGCTGTAACAATACATTTTTGTAACCAATGATTTGTTCAGATTCTCTTTACAGAAGGTAGTCTATCGAAATGATTCTATAAAAAGTGAGAGGATGTTCTCCTCTCACTCAAAATAGCTTGCTAATGAAACTAGTATCTTACTACTACTTGTTTTGTTGCAGGCAACCAATCATATCCTTGACCACGTTCCAAACCGAATGCATCTCCTAAGGAGCTCAATGGTAAGAACAATCTGCCGTTTACATTTTCACTTGCTGTATTCATTTTGACATCTACTCCATTTTTGTTCAATACCGTTTTACCAGGAGCAACTTTTACAACTACATCACCTTTTGTGAAAGTTGCTATTTTATTTGTATTGTCCCAAGCAACATTTACTCCGATTGTTTCGGCAACAACTCTCATTGGTAACATCGTGTAACCTGCTCTTGTGTATACAGCAGTTTCTAATTCTTTTTCTGTTCCTTCTACTGTATATTTCTTAGAACCTAATGTGAAGATTGTTTCTTTCTTCGCCTGTTCTGTACCGATAGTAAACAGTTCAAATGATGTCAACTCTTCCAATCCATAACGTTTTCCGTCATTCAATACAACTTCTTCTTTTTCGTTACCGGCTTTCACTACTTTATATAATCCGGCTTTATAGTTTCCATTTGCAATTGTTCTTTGTGTAGAAACTTTCAATCCGGAGATTGTAACTACTCCCTTATTAGAACCTGAAGATGCACGATCTACTGTAAATTGAATTGCATCATCTGTTTTTGTTAAACCGAAATTTTTTACAACAATATTTTTTGCATCTACCTTTGCACCATCAGCGAAAATTACAGGATTTAATTTACTGTCTTTCACTTTAAGAACATATACTTCACCTGCTTCTAATGCTCTTACATCAGATTCTTCTAATACGATATCCCCTACTTCTTCATTCAATCGTCCACCTTGAATTGTTTTTGCTGCTTTTTTTACAGTAACGGGTTCTACTACTTCCATCAAATCAACTTTTGCTGATGCATTTCTAAGTTCTGCATCTAAAGTCACTACTTTACTGCCTTTGTTTGGTGTTACAAGAAGATTTAATTGCATTACATTACCTTCATCATTCGTACGGAATGCAAATTTTTCTACTTCTTTTGTAATTTTTGCTTTATCTCCTGTTTCTTTTGCTCCAACAGCTTCCACAGTAGCAACTCCACCATTCAACTTGAAGTCTACATAAGATGTTTTTGGAAGTTTTCCACCTTTGGATGTCAACTCAACAGTTACCGGAATTTGTTTTTTGTTAGCAAATTCTTTCTTTGTTCCTTTTTTTACAGTCATACTTACTTGGTATTCTTCCACAACTGCCAATACTGCAGATGCTTTTCTGTCTTTAGAACTGAATTCTACAGTTACATCACCTTTTGCAGCATCTTCCGGTACAAGTACATTTGGTTTCACAAACACTTGTGTTGCTCCTGCATCAGCTTTCAATACCAAAACATTTTTCTTCACAGACACAATAGTCGCATTCTTCAAAGAAGCATCTTTTTTCATTTCTGTTTCATCCCAAACCATTCCGTCAGGAAGTGTAGCTGTCACTTCTTCACCGGATTTTACTGCTACTACAGTTTGTGC
This sequence comes from Filifactor sp., assembly GCF_057248345.1. Taxonomy (NCBI): domain Bacteria; kingdom Bacillati; phylum Bacillota; class Clostridia; order Peptostreptococcales; family Filifactoraceae; genus Filifactor; species Filifactor sp. Next base: position 78,484 of record NZ_DBHIIC010000002.1, read on the forward strand.
AAATTTCAAAGAATCTCTTTGATATCCTACAGATGGAGCTTTTTCAAGCACTTTCACAAAAGTGGTATCTTCTTCTGTCATTGTTGCAAATACTTTTGTATCTACTCCAAGACCGATTGCATTGGCATCTACTGTCAATTTCTTTGAACCAACTCCTTGTGTATCTACCATTCCTGTAACTCTAATTTTATCTCCTCTTTTGATAGCATCCACATCGTCGTTTGTCACATTCCACAAAATACTTTTTTCAAAAACGGATACATTATTTGTAATTTCTTTTTCTCCTAAAAATACTTTACTGTCCTTTGCAACAAAAGAGCCATCTTCTATTGAAATGGTCACAATCCCTTGTTTCACAATGTCTGCAGAATCTGCACTCAAAACTGCTCGGAACGGAACAACAGTTCCTTGTTTTGCTGTTTCATTACTTACAGTTAGAGTAGAAGCAAATACAGATGTTGGTAGTAGAGCTAAACTCAATGCTGTTGCTACAAATACATTCGTTCTTTTTTTCATGATATTCTCCCTTTCTTTTCGTAACATACTTTATTTTAATTTAAAACGAGTAACAATTGTTTGTTTCTTTTCCCCTGATCCATCCAAATATACAAAACGAACCAGATACTCTTCATTTTCTTTAGAGCGATCAATTCCTTTGAATATAACTGCTCCATCCACATAGTCTTTCTTATTGCTCAATAAATTGTAGAGTAACAAGCCACCGTTGTATGAAGTTCCATTATATTCTTTTCCATTCACAGAAATTGTTGTTTCTGCAGGAGAAAGTTGGAATGAGTCACCGCTATCATTAACATTTTCAACACGAAGATTCAAATACAAGTCTGTGTCGCCATTATCAAAACCATATCCCTTGATTGAAATCTTAACATTATCGTCCAATTGAGAAACAGGTATTGCATCCAAATGCTGATTTGTTGTTTTTTTCAAAAATTCTTTTTCTACTGAAGTTTTATTGTCCTTAATAGTTTGTTTCAACTGTGCATTTTCTTGTTCTAATTTCTTTACCTTTTCTTCCAATGAACGAATTTTATCATTGGTTGTGATATATGAAGTTTGTGCTATCGGTTTCTGTGGAGAAGTGATATTGATAACTTTTCCTTTTGGCACATACTGTACCTTCAATCCCAGTGCTTCCGATACAAAACGAACCGGTACGTATACACTATTTTTGTATTCCAAAGTTTGATACTCTGCTCCCATTGTTTTCGTTTGTCCGTTCACTACATATACATATTTCCCGGCAAACACCCCATTTAACGCACTTGTTGCAGCAAACGCGGTTCCTGTTAAAGAAACTGCAAGTATCGTTGCAACGGCCACTATCCTTTTCTTCATGCAAAACCCTCCCTTTTCCTAAGAAACAACTTTCGGTCTTGTCAATCAAGACACCTTGATTATACTACAAAACAAAACGAATATGTATATTCTTACGGTTTTGTAATAAAATCGTAAGAATATATCAAAATATAAGGTACTTAAAGAAACATCATTTCTTACTGTTTCCTATCATCAACATTTTATCCGTCGATGTCTTTTCAAATCATTTTATTTTTTAGAAATCTATACTATTCTCCAATCATTGCTTCTGCAAAAGAGGATGCATCAAACATTTGTAAATCATCAATCTTTTCTCCAACTCCAATAAATTTTACCGGTATTTTCAATTCTTGACTGATTGCCAACACAACTCCACCTTTTGCCGTTCCGTCTAATTTTGTCAAAATAATCCCACTTAAAGGTGCTACTTCTTGGAATACTTTTGCCTGATTCATCGCGTTTTGTCCTGTTGTAGCATCAATGACTAAAAGTACTTCTTTATTTGCCTCAGGATATTCACGCTCTATAATCTTAAAGATTTTTCCCAATTCCTGCATCAAATTTTTACGATTATGCAATCGTCCTGCCGTATCACAAATCAATACATCAATGTTTCTTTTTTTCGCTGCATGAATTCCATCAAAGATAACTGCAGATGGATCTGCTCCCTCTTGATGTTTCACAATATCTACGCCTGCTCTTTCTGCCCATATCGTAAGTTGATCTGCCGCCGCCGCTCGGAAAGTGTCGGCAGCTGCAAGCAACACGCTCTTTCCTTGTCCTTTGATTTGATGTGCTAACTTCCCAATCGAAGTTGTCTTTCCAACTCCGTTCACTCCTACTACCACTAAGATACTTGGAGATTCGTCGATTCTTAATCCTTCTTGATTTTCTTGTAACATCGTTTCAATCACAAGTTGTAATTCCGGTTTCACTTTTGCAGGATCATCAATCAATTTTGCTTTTAAATTTTGACGTAATCTCTCCACAATCTCTATCGTTGTTTCATATCCCACATCAGATGTAATCAAAATTTCTTCCAATTCTTCCAACATATCATCATCAATTTTAGTGTAATTTCCAAGCATTTGATCTATCTTTCCCGTAATGTTTTGCGTTGTCTTTGAAAGACCTTCTTTTAAGCGTGCAAAAAAACCTTTCTTGCCAGGTTCTTCTGTTCCTTCTTCGATACCATCTTCCAATTCTTCCACTTCTTCTGCTTGGTATTCTGCAGTATCTTCCAATTCTTCCACTTCTTCTGCTTGCTCTTCTGCACTATCTTCCAATTCTTCCGATACTTTTTCTTGCTCTTCTAAGATATCGTCTGTTGTTTTCTCTTCTGTATTATTGTTTTCTTCATCATTTTTTCCAAACGAAAACCATTTCTTAAACATATTGTATTTTCCTTTCTTTTACGATTTTCTATCTTATGTTTCGTCCGATTCCATCCGACTTTCTATTCTTCAATAAAATCTCCCGCTTCTTGTAATTCCATACTCAACAATTTAGAAATTCCTTTTTCTTCCATGGTCACTCCATAGATATATTTGGATGACTTCATCGTTCCACGTCGATGTGTAATTGTTACAAACTGCGTGTCTTCTAACAGATGACTCAAAAATTCATTAAACCGATGGACATTGATATCATCCAAAGGTGCATCAATCTCATCCAAGAAACAGAACGGTGCAGGTTTTCTCATCAGAATTGCAAACACAATTCCAATTGCCGTCAATGCTTTTTCTCCACCTGACATCGCTGCAATACTCTTAATTTTTTTTCCGGGTGGTTGTGCTTTAATTTCAATTTCGGAATGGAGTAGATCTTCTTCGTTTACCAACACTAATTCTGCTGTTCCGCTTTCTCCAAACAAAGCACGGAATGTATGTTGAAAACAACGATTGATTTCTGCAAATTCCTGTTTGAACTCCTTTGACATCGTGTACTGTAACTCTGAAATAACTTTCTCCGTTGTTTCCATCGCCTCTGCCAAATCACGCTTTTGTTCTCGATAGAATTCATATCGTTCTTTTACTTCGGCATACTCTTCAATAGCATTCAGATTTACATTTCCTAAAGAATCTATTTTTCTTCTCAACTCTTGGATATAGGTCTTTTTCGTGTTTGCATTCTCATCGTAAAATGCTTGAATTTGACTGATTTCAAGATGATAGTCCTCTTCCAATTTTTCATTGTAATGCTCAATAATCATTTTATTTTTATTGAGTTGTTTCTCCAATTCAAATGTGGCTCTCATCTCTTTCAGTTGTTCACTTTCCAACTGTTTTATTCTTTCTTCCAACTGTTGTTCGACTGCAAGCTTTGTTTGTTCCTTATTTTCCAATTCAGCCACCTGCTGTTGCAAAACGATACTCTCTTCCTGTATCTTCTTCTTCTCCAAAGAAAATTTCTCTTGTTCTGCTATAAGTTTGGCAACTCTCTCTTGATTCTCTTGTTCTTGTCGTTTTCTTTCAGTAATCTGTCTGGAAACAGACTCCAAATTATCTGTCTGAATTTGAATCGTATGTTGTAATCCTTCTATTTGACGAAGTAATGAAATAGCATCTAAACGGAGGGTTTCCAATTCTTTCCCATGTAATTGTTTCTGTTGTTCAAAACCGGTTTTTTCCTGTTCTTTGGCTAAAATTAAATTTTCATGAACCTTCTGTTCTTCTTCCAGTTTGGCAATCTCTTGCTCAAATGATACTATTTGAATGTTACGTTGTTCTTGCTTTTCTCTCAACTGCTGCAACAGACTAATTTTTTCTTGAATTCTGCGTGCTAACTCTATTTCTTTTTGTTCCCGTTGGTGTTTCTGAAATTGTATTTCTTCCTTTTGTTTCTTCTTCTCCTCCAACTGATTCCACAATAATTGTTGATGTTGCCAAGCATCTTTTTCTTCTTCCAACAACTGTTCTCGTTTCTTTTCTAACTCTGATAATTGTTGTTGTTTTTGCAAAAAGAGTGCCTCTTGTTCTTTTTGCAACCTCTTGTTTGCAAGCAAGTTTACCTTTTTAGAACGATAACCGCCTGTTACGGAACCTCCTGCATTAAAGATATCTCCCTCCAAGGTCACAATTTTGTACTGATAGTCATATTTTTTAGAAGTTTCAATCGCTTGGTCAATGGTATCACACAAAATCGTTCGCCCTAGCAACGAATCAATTACCGTTTGATATTTAGGGTTTACACGTACTACTTGATTTGCAAAAGTTTCGTGTTTTGCACCACTATGCGGATATTTCGACTTCATATTCTGTATCGGAAGCATCGTCACTCTACCCAACTGCTTTGTTTTCAAAAACTGAATTGCTTTTTTTGCAACAAAACTGTCCTCTACAACAATATGATAGATTGCACTTCCCAAAGCCGACTCAATCGCTGTTTCATATTTTTTATCGATATCAATTAAATTTGCTACAACATCATAGATACCGTCCAACTTGGAATCCTTCATCAGATGCTTAATTGCGTGTGGCATTCCTTCATACTCTCTTTGCATCGTTTCAAGCATTTTTCGTTTGGAATCTAAGGTATTGACTTCCACTTGAAATGCATTGTACTCTCCGGTTAAAGAATCTATCTGTTTTTTGTAGGATTCCATTTTTTCTCTTAATTCACGAAAATTCTGTTCTAAACACATCTGTTCTGCATGTACAATTTCTAATACATGACAGCTTTTTTCCAATTCTTGAACAACTTGGAATCTCTCTGCCTCCAACTCTGTTTTTCTACTCTCATGCTCCGTTTCTTCTGTCTTAGATTCCTTCTGTTGCATTTCAAGTTGTTCTTTTTTTGATAAAAGTACATTTTTTTGACTTGTTTTATCAAAAAATAACTTTTGTTCTTCTTTGATTCGTTCTTCCAATTCTCTAAAATAAGAAACAACCTCTCCTTCTTTAGAAGTCATTTTTTCAAGTTGTTGTTGCTTTTCTTTACCTTCCTCTTGTTTTTGTTGTAACAGGAGTTCTTGCTTCTTTCTATCTTCTTTCAATCGAACAATATCGTTCTCCAAGGAAATCAATTCATTTTTCAAATACGTTTCCTGTATATGGATTGACTTTACAATTTCATCATTTTTTAGAATATTGTAATCCAAGCTCTTTTGTTGCTCTTCTTTCTCTATCAACTGTTGTTGCATCCGTTTCTGCAACTTTTCCTGTTCTTTTCGAAGATTGTCCTGTTCTTCTTTCTGCACTTGCAACTCACTCAATTGCAACTCTTTGGACAATCGTTCCTGCTCTCTTTGATGTAATTCCTCTTCATCCGATTGAATCTGTTCCACAATTCCTTCTGTTTCTTTCAAAATCAAATTCAATTCAGAAGTTTTCAGCTCTTTTTTGAGCAAAAAATATTGCTCCGCTTTTTCTTTTTCTTTCTCCAACGGCAACACTCGACGCTCTATTTCTGCATATACATCGTCGATTCTATCCAAATTCTCCTTGACACGAGAGAGTTTTCGTTCATTTTCTTCTTTTTTATATCGATATTTTGTAATACCACAAGCTTCTTCAAATATTTTTCGTCTTTCTTGAGAGTTTGCATTTACAATTTCATCTACCTTACCCTGTCCTACAATGGAGTACCCTTCCCGTCCGATACCGGAGTTCATAAACAACTCCCGAATATCTTTCAATCGACAAGATTTGTTATTGATATAAAAACTGCTCTCTCCTGTTCGATACGCTTTTCGGCGAATACTCACTTCATCATAATCCAAATCAAGTGTATGGCTACTGTTATCAAACACAATCTCCACTTCACACATATTTAACGGTTTTTTAAACTGTGTCCCCGAAAAAATAACATCTTCCATTTTTTCACCACGTAGCGTTTTGGCACTCTGTTCTCCAAGCACCCAACGAAAAGCATCCAGCACATTGCTCTTACCGCTTCCGTTCGGACCCACAATACTCACCAAACCGTCTACGGGAAACACTATTTTTGTTTTGTTTTGAAAGGATTTAAAGCCCTTTAGTTCAATCGACTTTAATTTCAATACCTATGACACCTCATCTTTTTTCAAAGAAATTCATTTCTATCGTTCATCTCTTCTAATACTTCTATCTATTTCAATTATTCTCTTCATTCTAACTACTATCCGTACTCTTATTTTCCCTTACATCAATGTGCTGATTCAAGTATCACGAAAGGAGCATTGTTCCAATTTACGATTATGGTAATTGAATTCAGTTTCGTAAACTATCCCATTCTACTGCATATCATTCATTCTTTTTCTTCTAAATACTTTTGCAACACTACCTCAAAGATTTCTTTCTCACAATACTCTCTTCCATACAATCTAACAGTTTCTCTTATTTCTCCCATTACCTGTAATGAAACGGAATATTTTTTTTGGAAGTATTGTTTGACACTTGCATGATTACCAATCCAACAAGAAATTTGTCTTTTTGGTACAGTAACTTTTACAACGGTATCGTCATCTAACAATCGTCCGTAAAACATCAACTCTCTTTGTTCCTCTTCTTTTCTCCACCAATATTTTTCTTCCAAAAAATCCTGATAAATAGCAGAGTAGACCATTTCTCCGAACGATGGATGAAATGGTCCTGCCAAAACGGAACTACCTTCCTGTATTTCTGTTGTCGCCTGCAATCCCATTCGAATCACCGGAATATCATGACAAGCAAAAAGAACCTTGCACTTTTTCGCCTGTTCCACTGCTTGTTCTACCGAAAGAGCTTGATATGTTCCCTCTTTCAGCCAAGTGGCAAGCTCCGTATCCTCTACCACCAAAGTTGGATAAATTCGTACCATATCCGGCTTGATTTTGACAAATTCATTTGCTGTAAACCAAACTGTTTCTTCACTGTCAAACGGAAGTCCGATCATCATCTGCAATCCCAGCTGAAATCCATAGTTTCGAATCAGTTTTGCGCTACGATAAACACAAGCGGTATCATGTCCTCGATTGCTCTCTTGCAATACTCTTTCATCCAAAGATTGGACTCCCAATTCTATCACTTCAACTCCATATCGTTGCAACTCTTCCAATATCATCTCATCAATCGCATCCGGTCTTGTGGAGATACGAATGGACTTCGCTTCTCCGGTCAAAATATATTTATGAGCCAGTTGCAACAACTCTACTCTCCTCACATCTGAAATTGCCGTAAAACTACCCCCAAAAAATGCAATTTCATAAAAAGCATCTTCACGTTTTTCTGACAAGAATTCTTCTATGGTAGCTTTTGCACGAGGTACTGTCATCTCCTCTACCATTCCCGTAATCTTTCTCTGATTACAAAACACGCAGTCATTCGGACATCCTTTGTGAGGTACAAAGATTGGAATGGTAATCTTTTTCTGCCTATCATTTCCCATCATATTTCTTCCCCTTAAGACAACATGAGTTGTAATGCTTTTTTTGCCGCTTGTTTCTCTGCCTCTTTTTTGCTATATCCTTCTCCTACTGCAACCTGTTTTTTGTCTACTAACAACTCTACCACAAATATTTTGCGATGATCCGGTCCTTTTTCTCCAATCACACGATATTCTATAGTACGATCCGGTTTTTGTTGCACAATTTCTTGAAGTCTTGTCTTATAGTCCTTATCCATATCTCCCTTAGTTGCTTTTTTCATCACATCTTCCATGAATAAGAAAATAAATTTTGAGGCAGCTTTCATCCCACCATCCAAATAAATAGCAGCAATCAAAGCTTCCACCATATCTGCCAAGATGGAATGTCTTGTTCTTCCACCTGTCATTTCTTCTCCTTTACCCATATAGATGTAAGAGCCTGCATCTAATCTCTTAGCAACCAGTTGCAAAGAATCTTCACATACAATTGATGCACGAATCTTTGATAACTCTCCTTCGGGAAGGTCCTTTCTCTTTTCGAACAGATAGGTACTTACCACAACTCCCAAAATACTGTCTCCCAAAAACTCCAATCTCTCGTTCGGTCTCAAATTTTTGCTACGATTTTCATTGATATAGGAAGTGTGGGTCAACGCTTCTCGAAGTAACTTTTCGTCGTGAAAAGTATATCCGATTTTATTTTGAAACTCTTTTAGTTCCTTCAAGGTATCATCACTCCTTCTTTTCTTTGATAATCACACAAATTCATCTTTTATATGATTATCAAAAAGGGCTGTTATCAGCCATCCTATTTACTTTTATCCACATATTGTTACCATCATTCAACAAACAGACTCTCTTTTATTTTGAAAAAAGGGAAACTCAAACAAGTTCCCCTTTTCCAAAAATACCATTCTTTCAAATTTCCGAAAAAATTGACTAAATTTCGTCTTCAGACTCTTCTACACTTTCAATCAACACTTCATCACATTCAGGGCAATGAACTGTCAATGTTTCATCTTCCAAATCTTCTCCACTTACTTCTACTTCTGTTCCACAACTTGGACAAGTCATTTCCAAGTAATCATCGTCATCGTAGAATTCATCTTCTTCATCAATATCATAAAAATCCACTTCCAAATCAGAAAGATCTTCATCAATTGATTCTACATATTCTTCAAGTTCCTCTTGGTTTTCACTTAGTTCTACCAAAGCATCAGAAAGATCAGCTACTAAATCGATTAGTTCCAAAATAATTTTTCCTTCTTTGGTGTCCCCTGAAATATCCAACCCATCACATAAACCTCTTAAATAAGCAGCTCTTTCGTTCAAATATTCCATGCTCATCTCTCCTTTTATTGATTATATTGTAAAAATGGATTCTCCATTTCATACCTAATTATAAGATACTCAACTATACGCGAGATAAATACTCTCCTGTACGAGTATCAATTTTAATTTTGTCACCTTCGTTGATAAACATTGGTACTTGAATGTTTGCACCTGTTTCAACAACGGCATTTTTTGTTACATTAGTAGCAGTGTTTCCTTTTACTCCAGGTTCTGTCTCTGTAACAGTCAATTCTACAAAGTTTGGAGCTTCTACTTGGAATGCAGTTCCTTTGTAGAAACGAATCACTACTTTGTCATTTTCTTTCAAGAAACGAATTGCATCTTCTACTTGTTCATAGTTCAAAGGAACTTGATCGTATGTTTCGCTATCCATGAAAAAGTACATTTCACCATCATTGTATAGATATTCCATTTCTTTTGTTTCGATTGGTGCAGGTGGATATTTATCATTTGGGTTGAAAGTTTCTTCCCTTAATACTCCTGTTACCAAGTTTCTGTACTTTGTACGAACGAACGCAGCACCTTTTCCGGGTTTTACGTGTTGAAAATCTACAATCAAGTATGGTTGTCCGTCCATTTCAAATGTAATCCCTTTTCTAAATTCTCCCGCTGAAATCATTTTTTCAATCCTCCATTATTTTATTTCGATAAACTCTTTTGTTGATCTGGATATCAAGTCATATCCGTCTTTTGTTACCAAAACAGTATCTTCTATTCTCACTCCTCCAAAATCAGGAAGGTAGATACCCGGTTCATCCGTCACAACCATATTTTCTTCCAAAACAAATTCAGAAGTCCCGTTCAACACCGGAAGCTCATGAATTTCAAGACCTACCCCATGACCTAACCCATGTCCGTAGAACTCGCCGTATCCATATCCTCCGATAATTTCACGAGAAAGAGCATCAATCTCTTTGCAACGTGCTCCCGGCTTGATTGCTTCCAACACTTTTAACTGTGTTTCCAATACAATGTTATAAAGTTCCTTTTGACGCTCATCTGCAGTTCCTACTACAAAAGTTCTTGTCATATCAGAGCAATATCCATTATACATACAACCAAAATCCAGTGTCAACATATCATTTTTTTCAATCACCTTATCACTTGCAACCCCATGTGGCATAGAAGAACGAATTCCGGATGCTACAATCGTAGTAAAAGACAATCCGCTTGCTCCCTGCTTTCTCATAAAGAACTCCAACTCCAAAGCAAGTTCTTTCTCAGTCATTCCCGGTTTCACAATATCCAATACATGAAGAAATCCTTTGTCTGCGATAGCGGCAGCTTGTCTTAAATTATCAATTTCTTCCTCATCCTTTACTGCACGCAATACTGTAATTGTATTTTTTAAAGGAACCAGTCTCTCTTCCGGAATTGCCGATTTCAATGCACTATATTCAGAAACACTCATATATTGATCTTCATACGCCAACGTTCCAACAACCAATTCTTTCAGATGATCCATTGTATTCTTATTTGCCGAAACCTCTTTGATGGTATAGCCTACACATTGTTGAGACACTTGTTTTGTGTATCTGAAGTCTGCAAAGAAGTACAACTCATCCTCCGTAATCAAAGCAGAGCCGGTTGAACCCGTGAAACCGCTATAATAATAGATATCCTCAGGCTTTGTAACCCAAGTTGCGGAAATGTTATTCTTTCCCATATATTCTCTTAATGTCTGAATTCGTTTCAATTTGTCCTCCTTCTATCATGATAGGCAGCGTACAAAGAAATACGCTTAACATTCTTTCTAACATGACTCGTCTTTTGAAAAATACGTTGTTTCACCATAAATATTTTCAATAAATACCTTATCAAATCAAACAACTTCATCTCAAAAATTCATATCAAATTATTTCCTACTTATTATATCATATTTTTTCTCAAAAATAACCCCTGTTTTGGAAGATAGAATATAAAATAAAGTTCCATCATCCTCTACAAATTCCTACTGCATATCAAGAATAATATCACGCCTGTTATCAACTGCTCCGCTTCATTTTTGATACCATATTCTATCTGTAGAATCAGCATTCCAAGGTTCTATCCACATTTTACCTTATTAAGGATACTGAACGTTTTTTCTTCGGACTGTAAGATAACAAAACGATAGAAAAAACCACAATGCTACAGATAACACATCCTTTATTTTTCATAGTAGGATAAGACTTTATCCAACAAATCGTCGATGTCCTTTGCGAGATAATTTGCTCGAAGAACTGTTTCAACTGCTTCTTGAGATGATTTGTTGGACAAAATTCTTCGTAATTTCAAGATTTTCTCATATTCTTTTGCATCCAGTAACAGCTCTTCTTTTCTAGTACCGGAACGATCGATATCCATCGCAGGGAACAATCTTTTTTCTGCCAATTTGCGATCTAAATGAAGTTCCATGTTACCGGTTCCTTTGAATTCTTCATAAATCATATCGTCCATTCTTGAACCGGTATCAATCAATGCAGTTGCCAAAATCGTTAACGAACCCCCATCACGCACATTTCTTGCTGCACCAAAAAATTTCTTCGGCCCATAAAGTGCGCCTGGATCCAATCCTCCCGATAAAGTTCTGCCTGTTGGAACGATGGTCAGATTGTACGCTCTTGCCAATCGTGTGATACTGTCCATCAAAATCACGACATCTCTTCCATGCTCTACCAAATTTTTGGCTCTTGCCAACACCATCTCCGCTACTTTGATATGGTTGGACGGCAACTCATCAAAAGTCGATGAAATCACATCTGCTTGTACCGATTCACGAATATCCGTCACTTCTTCCGGTCGTTCGTCAACCAAAAGTACAATCAACTCCACTTCGGAATAATTTTTCAAAATTGCATTGGCTATCTGTTTGAGCAAAGTTGTCTTTCCCGCCTTCGGTGGTGCCACAATCAAACCCCGTTGTCCTTTTCCAATCGGTGTGAAAATATCCACCAAACGAACGGAGGTTGATACATCACGATTCTCCAGTTTCAATCTTGTGTCCGGATAAATCGGAACCAATTTCTCAAAATCTTTTCTTTTTGAAGCAACATCCGGTTTGATTCCATTGACGGATTTGACATACAAAAGTGCATCAAAACGCTCATTTTTGGTCTTTGGACGAACAATTCCAAGGAGTTTATCTCCCGTTTTCATATTAAATCGTCTAATTTGTGCCGGACTGACATAAACATCATTTTCAGTCGAAATATAATTCGGCCCTCGTAAAAATCCGAATCCGTCCGGAAGAATTTCCAAAATTCCTTCTGCCGTTGCCGAATCTTTATCCTGAATGATTCTCTCATATTCTTGTTTGTCGTACAAATTTTGACGGTTACCGTTCATCTCCCGGTCTTGTAAAGAAGACTCCTTCTGAGGCAAAGACGAAATATCATCGTCCTGTTCCGGCAATGTGCTGTTCTCCTGTTTTTCAAAATACTGTCTTACCGTTTCGTCATTCACCTCATCCAGTATCATCACAACCAATTCATCTTTTTTGTACTTTTCTTTCATCGAAATGCCACAATTCGATGCAAGTTCTTTCAACTCAGCAACTTTTAGCTTTTTTAATCTCTCTTTCATTCTCAAATCCCTTCCCTACAACAGTGGAGAAAACAACCGACAAAATCCTTCCAACATTTTTTTGAACAATCCTTTTTTCTTGTACTGATGATAGTCTACCTTGATACAATCTTTCAAATCTTCCTGAAACATATCGTACAACTCATTGACAGTATCGTCATCATACAAAAATGCATTGATTTCCGCATTGGTTGAAAAACTCCGAATATCCATATTCAATGTTCCCACACTTGCAAAAGAACGATCTATCACCAAAACTTTGGAATGGAGGAATCCTTTCTTGTAAAAATAAACTTCCGCGCCAAGCTCCATTACTTCCTCTAAATAGGAATGTGACGCATGGTACACCAAAAAATGATCTGCAAAGGACGGAAACATAATTTTGACCTTTACACCTGATAGTAAAGCTGTCCTCAATGCAGTGAGCAACGATTCATCCGGAATAAAATACGGTGTTTGAATACAGATTGTCTCTTCTGCACTTCCGATTCCTGCAAAATACGCCTGATAAATAGTCTCTTGTGGAGTACTTGCCTCAGAATTTGCAATTTGAACAACGGCACCATCAGATTTTTGTTCAAATTTTGGAAAGAGTCCGATGCTCTGAATGTTTTCTTCCGTCAACATATACCACGCAAGTAAAAAAGTGAGTTGTAAGGAGTGAACTGCATCTCCTTCTATCCTCAAATGTGTATCCCTCCAAAAGCCGAATTGTTTGCTCTTGTGAATATACTCATCTCCTATGTTAATTCCTCCGATATAACCAACTTTTCCGTCAATAATCACTACCTTACGGTGATCTCTTCGATTGATATTTCGATAAATATAAGGAAATTTCGCCAAAAAATAAGACGAAATCTCACATCCGGCTTCTCTCATTTCACGTAGAAACTTTGGATGTCCGTATAAGTTTTTACAACCTATATCATCGTAAATCAAACGAACCTCTACTCCCTGTTTTGCTTTTTGAATCAAGGCATCTCGAATCTTTCTTCCAATCTCCGAATCTTTGATAATGAAATATTCTATATGAATATGCTTTTCAGCACGTTCAATATCTTCCAACAAATGCTGAAATTTTGAGACTCCTTCTTTGAACAAAGTAACACGATTGTTCTTGGTAACAGGAAGTCCGCCTGCATTTAAAATCAAACGTATCACTTTTTGATCCTCATACTGAGAAATCATCTCCGATTCGGCTAACTTTCTTTGTTCATCGACCAAATATTCAAATTGCACCACATCTTGCAACTCATCGGAATCCAAGAATTTTTCAGCTACCTGTTGTGCCCGAATATACTGTTTAGAACGGATATTTTCGCCAAACAAAAGGTACAACAAAAATCCTATTCCGGGTAAGAATGCCAATACAATAATCCAAAGTGCAGTCTTAGCCGGCTCCCTGTTCTCTAAAAAAACAATGATAATCGTAAACCAAACTGTAATCGCATATAACAAACCGAAACCTGTTAGAAAGTCCATTACTTCCTCCTTTTACTCTGCTCCCTTTCATAATAAAACAGATACTGTTGAGCAATCCCTGCAAATGGTCCGAACAATTCCACTCCCAAACTTCGTACTCGTCTGATGTTACTCATCGATTCATCAGGATAATAATGTTGCATCACCTTTTTCATCCAGGTATCCATCGGAAATGCGTCGTATTTTGCCATAGAAAACAACAAAATGCAATCGGCAACCTTCTCTCCCACTCCCGACAACTTCATCAATTCCTTCTGCGCTTCCAAAGTATCTAACGAAGGTAACTTTGCTATGTCAAGCTCTTGATTCACAATCATATCTACCGTTTTCTTGATATATTTTTCCCGATATCCCAACTTGATATGATCCCACTGTTCCTGTGAAAGGGTTTGTACCTTCTCAGCTCTTGGAAAAGCATAAATCCTCTCTTCGTCATACTCTCCAATCGGTGTTCCGGCAAATTCACAAAGTTTCGCTATGCTGTTTTTGATTCTTGGAATATGGTTGTTTGCCGAAATAATAAAAGTAATAATCATTTCAAAGATGTCTTGATTTAAGATGCGAAGTCCCTCTCCAAACGCAATCGCCTTGTCCAAATAATCATCCAAACCCAAAAAAGATTGTTTCAAAGCATGATAGTCCCGTTCCAAATCGAAGTATCCATTCCATACATCCTCACACTCTTCAAGCGTTGCATTTTGTAATGTGATTGTATTGCCTTGCTGAGAAACAATTGCCCAATGTTGTAGATGAACAACCAAAAAAGCATCTTCTCCAACTTCTTTGAATCGAAACGCCTGTCCACTTTCATAAATTTGACGCAAGGAAAAATCAGACACCTCTTTTTTCTGATAGACTCCATCACCTATACAGTTCCACTCTCTTCCCAAAATTCAACCTCACAATCCAATTTCCCATCCTGCTTACCTACTGCCATTCGTTTAAATCCCTTAAATTACCAAGTTCTATTCACAATGATACACACCATCAAAAACAATAGTATCACTAAACAAAAAAATATCTTTCCATTTACCATCTTCTAATAGGCGTATTTTATCTACTCATTTTTCAAGGCATTCGATTTCTGAATATAGAACGGAACAAACCAACGAATGTTCCTCATTTTGTCATGTTGCCGATCATGATTCCCTCTCTGAAAACTAAGCGCCAATCTTCAAAAATCCAACAACGAAAGGAATTGTAATCATAGACAGAACAGTACATACCGATGCGACTTCTGACGCCAACACATCATCACTTCCCACATTCGTTGCAAAAATCGTCACATAGCTTGCTGTCGGCATCGCAATCAAAATAATAGGAACCATAATTTGAATATCTTTCAATCCGACTAAAGAATACAGTACAAACATTGCCAATGGAAGAAATACCAACTTACAAAGGCTGACCACATAAATTTTGTAATTAAAAATAAACCCGCTGATTTTCGCTCTGGATAGAGAAATCCCGATAATAATCATCGCCAAAGGTGACATCATCGCTCCTGTAGAATTGACCGCTCCCTTTAAAGGGTCCGGAATGGAAATTTGTAATAGAAACAGTGCAAATCCTGTCAGAACAGATAACACTCCCGGATTCACAATACTTTTTTTAACCACATGATGTTTCATATCAATATCGCCGTTTCTGGCAACAAGATACATTCCCACACTCCATGCCATAAACTCAAATGATAAACTTGCAAGAGTTGCAAAAAACACCTTGTCCTCTCCCAAAAGTTGTCCGATCATCGCAAAGCCCATATATCCTACATTCGGCAAAATCATAGATGCCTGAAACACATCTTTTTCTTTTCCCTCACACGGAAGGAAACGAATTAACACAAAAGAAAGACAGACTGTCAAAAAATAGGTCACTGCCATAATCAGAATAATGGATACTCCCACAGAAAAACGATCCACAGAAAAAGGAATTTGCATCCCTCGGATAATGGCACAAGGCATCGCAATATACAACAATATCGAGCTGATTTGCTTTTGACCGTCCTTTGTAATCAATCCTTTTTTACCGATGATATATCCGAATATCACAATAATAAATAACTTCAATACCTCTACCAATACTTCAAAAAAACTCACTTACTTTCCCTCTTTCTTCTCACTTAAATACTTTTTATACAAATGGTGATGATTTCAAAATCTTTTTTATTTCAAACTTTGCTACCCCACGAGCAAAGCATCATCTTATCTAAAATTCTCACAAAATGCATTGTTCCCCTCAATAACATACTCATCAGTTGTTATCAACCGACTTCTTTTATATCGTGGTTATAATGTGTATTCCAACAACAATATAAAATATTGTATAACTTATAAATTGTAGCATAAAATAATCTATAAATATATTATTTTTTCTGCAAAACATTTTTTATCTTCTATCAAGTAAGGTACCATTCAGAAAAAATTCAACAAAAATCCCCCTTATCTCCAAAAAAAATGATAATATGTTAGCTAACAAATACAAACTTCATAAGTAGATTGCTGATAAACAATATGGTTTCTCGTTTTCACAAAGAGAAGAGAAAACTCATATTTTTAATAGAGATGGTAAAAGGAGATTTTGAAATGGGAAAATTATATTTTAGATTCGGTGTAATGGGCTCCAGCAAAACCGCTAATGCTCTTATGGTACGATATAATTATTTAGAAAAAGAGAAAAATGTGATTTTACTGAAACCGAAACTTGACAATAGAGATGGAGAAAAGACAGTTAAATCCAGAATTGGAATTGAATCAGAATGTATCTTTATTGAAGACTTCTTAAAAGACGTAGAAGATGATAAGACGATATTACATCACTGCAGTTGTATTATCATTGATGAAGCACAGTTTATGAAAGCAAAGCAAGTTGAAACTTTTGCATACATTGTAGATGAATATAACATCCCTGTTATTTGTTACGGTCTGAAAACAGATTTTAAGGGAGAATTATTTGAGGGTAGTAGAAGACTCATTGAGCTTTCCGATGTCATTGAAGAAATCCCCACCGTCTGTTGGTGCGGATGTAAAGCAAAATTCAACGCAAGAATTTCAAACGGCAAAGTGCTAAGAGATGGAGAGCAGGTACAACTCGGTGGAAATGAATCTTATGTCGGTCTCTGCAGAAAACATTATAGGGAAGGTCTTTTGGGCGAAGAAAACAAGAACCATAGGTAATTGCTCCTTATGGTTCCTGTTTGTAGTAATCTATTAGTAAATGGCAATAGATTTGGTCATGCAAAAAAACATACCTGTTGATACAGTGGTTTCTATCAACTCTTTATGTCTTATCACCCAAATTTTCCTTATAAAAAACAAAAAAATAGAAAGCACCCATTTTACAATGAATCTTTCTTCACAGAATATGTATGGTGCAGGTGGTGGGATTTGAACCCACACGGTGTTGCCACCGCTGGATTTTGAGTCCAGTGCGTCTGCCGTTTCGCCACACCTGCATTGATTACTTGAATATAATATCACACTAACTTGCATATTGCAAGAAAAATATCATAATATTTTCGAAAAATCTATCTCAAGTCCATGAAAGCAACTTGCTCTTTTTGGTATATATCATAACCACCTAAAGTGTATCAAAAAATATAACTTTAGGTGGTTATGATATTGCTATATCGAACTGTCTTACTATTTCATTTTAATTTGATGGAATTTTTTCTTTCCTTTTCGAAGCATAATTACTCCGTCTTGTAAGAACGAATCATCAATTACTGTTTTCGGTTCTTTGATCATTTCATCATTTACTGCAACAGAACCTTGCATTATCAAACGACGGCCTTCACTGTTGGATGGTGACAATCCAACTTGTTTCAACAAGTCCAAAATTCCAATTCCTTGTTCCAACTCTTCTTTCGTCAATTCTGTTGTCGGAGCATCCACACTTGTTCCACCCTTACCGAACAACTGTCTTGCAGCTTCTTGTGCCTTGATTGCTTCCTCTTCACTATGCACGATTTTGGTTACTTCAAATGCCAATACTTCTTTTGCCTTATTGATCTCTGCATCTTGCAACGCTCCCAAACGGCGAACCTCTTCCATCGGTAAGAAAGTAAGCAAAGCCAAACATTTTTCAACAGATGCATCTTCAATATTTCTCCAATATTGATAGAAATCGTATGGCGAAGTTTTTTCCGGATCAAGCCACACTGCTCCGGACATCGTTTTGCCCATTTTCACTCCGTCAGAGCGAGTCAACAGTTGAAATGTCATTCCGTAAGTAGATTTTGCTGTTTTGCGACGAATCAAATCCGTTCCTGCAATGATGTTGGACCATTGGTCATCTCCTCCGAACTCCAACTTGCAGTCATACAACTCATTCAATTTGTAGAAATCGTATGCCTGCATCAACATATAGTTAAATTCTAAGAACGATAAGCCTGCCTCACTTTGCATACGAGTTTTGAAACAATCTGCCGACAACATTCGATTGACAGAAAAATGCACTCCGATATCACGGATAAAAGGAATATACTCCAACTTCATCAACCAATCGGCATTGTTTACCATAATTGCCTTATCATCTGTAAAATCAATAAATTTAGAAAGTTGTTTCTTAAAACATTCACTGTTGTGACGGATGGTTTCTTCCGTCATCATGGAACGCATATCCGAACGACCGGATGGATCGCCAATCATTGCAGTTCCTCCACCAATCAAAATAATCGGTCTATGCCCCGCCAACTGAAGATGTCTCATTGCCATCGCTTGCAAGAAATGTCCCACATGCAAACTGTCGGCGGTTGGGTCATATCCTGTATAAAAAGTAACTTTCTCTTTGCCAAGCAACTCTCTGATTTCTTCTTCATGTGTTGCCTGTGCAATAAATCCACGCTCCAACAGTACATCATACACATTTTTCATCTTAATTCCTCCCAACTTTTTTCAAACATTCTCTTTTCAAACGATTCTAAGATACGAAAACTCATTTACTCAAACGGCAAACACCAAAATTTTTCCATAAAAAAAGCAATCCACACCTGTTTTTACAACAGGGGCGAATTGTCCGCGGTACCACCCTGATTATGCCGAATCGACATCACTTCATTTTGCTCATAACGGTAGCTGCCGTGTACCCTACTCTCGTTCAAATACAAGCTCCAAAGTGTATATTACAAATTCCCTGTCAATTCACACCAAACACTGACTCTCTGCAAAGGAACACTTGCTTTTCTCTTTTTCTTCGCTCTGTATGAAATTATCCCCAGTATAGTGGAAAAAATTTTTTTCGTCAATCTTTTTTCCAAAAACATTACAAAAACAATGTCTTTTCTGCACTGCAACAGATTTGTATTAAGCATGAAAGGAGGAAGTATTCACTCTTTTTACTCCCTCATACCATCCATTGTATCTTACTGCGATGAAATGATGTATCAGTCTCTGCTCTTATTCATTGGTGATTTTCATTTGTTTCATTACATCCCTTACATTTTTCTGATGAGCTTTTAGCTTTTTCATCGCCCACTCATAATGACTTGAAGTTGCACTTACAAAATACGAACCGAGTGTACTGCCTCCCGTCCACTTATATACACCTTTGGAAAACAATTCTTCATTACTGAATGTTTCGGCCAACTCCAAGACTTCATTATGGGATTTATGAAGTATATCCGTAGCATCTTCAAGAGAAGTATTCTGATGTTTTTTCCAAAATTCAACATTCATATCACCATAAGTTTTCCAGTTGTACGGTTTAGGCAAAAACGTTTTTTCTTCTCCTTGTTGATTGGAATGTACCCAATTTAAAATAAGCTGATGCCATTCATAAAGATGAATGAAAACATCTCTTAGATTCTTGTCCCTTTTCCAATGGGCTTCTTTTTTCTTCTCATCCTTTGAAAAATCGAACGGTGTACTTAATTCTTCCTGACTCATCTTTGAAATCAGTAAATTTAACTTTTCATAGTTCTCCTTTGCTGTAGTCATCAAATCATTTTTTGTCTTTGGTCTTGGCATCATCAATTCCTCCTATTTTACCGAGTATCTCAATATCGTTTTTTGTTTCTCTTCGGATGTTCTATTTTTATTGCTCAAATATATTTCTCTGTGGAAATCGTCTGTTCTTGTGAGCTTACATTCGCTTGCAAACTGATCCATCCTCTCAAATGACTGAGGCTCATCATCATAACTTCCGACATGTAACATTTGAATGGATTTGCCATCTTCTATTTTTTGAAAATCTATCTCCTCATATAAATCATTGGGCTTTTTCTTTTTCACATTTTCAAGTGCCTCTGCAAATAGTTCTTGTATAATAAAATCAGGTTGCTTAATCATCAATGTGTATTTCAGTTTATTTTTATCAAACTCTTGTCCTTCTGGCTTTTTCCAAAGTCCCTCCAACGGATACACAGTAAAATCTGTAATCTCATTATCAGATTTACTTTTCACAGTAGATTTAAACAACATTTTAATGGCATAGGCAAGTGAATACAGTGCAGATATTCTATCCGAAAAATCAGTTTCATTGGGATTACCTGTCCCTCTTATCAAAATAAATCTTCCCGGTGGTATGTCTATCACAATCGGTGTTTGTTTTACACCATAAATACTTTTTTCTTGTTTTCTCCATTCATACTTCATGATTCAATCCTCCTTACATTAGATAAGTTCATTTTACAAGAAGAAACATGACACCATCTGTCATATTATATATTTTTTTGCCATTTTATTTATCATTTCTTTAATCTGCATTCGTATCTCTTTCGGTTCCAATACTTCTGCACCATCTCCAAAAGAAAAAATATAGTTATATAGGTTGTAGTCGTTCGGTATCTCTATTTCCGTATATAAATTCCCATCATCGTCCTCTGTGATTTCTCCCTTTAACTCATCATACACACGAAAGGCAACTTTACGGTCAAACTTGACTTTGAGAATGACTGTATTTTGATATGGCATTTCTTTGTTCAGCAACAAATTGTCAAAACTGTCTTCAAACATCTCATCTTGTATCTCCAAATTTTTTATACGAGACAATTTAAAATATCTAAAATCATTTCTGAACAAACACAACGCATATAGATACCAGTCCTGACCCTTAAAAAGTATTCTCACCGGTTTCACTCGTCTCCTTGTTTCTTCTTCGTTACTGCTGAAGTATGAGAACGAAATCATATGTTTACTTAAAATTGCAGATTTAATATCATAAAAGTTTTTTTCATATAACTTGTTGTTTTGCCAATTATTAAAATCAACTTCTATCCAATTCGTATTTTTTATGTTGAACAGTGCTGACAGTTTTATCAAGAGTTCATTCTCATGTTGTTTTGCTATACTGTCTAATCCATGCAGAGCGGACATAATCTGTTGTTTCTCCTGATTGGAAAGCAGCGATTTGCTCAATACAAAATCTTCTGCAATCTCTATTCCCCCACCCTTTCCCTTCAACGCATAGATGGGAATACCGGAACTGCTGAGAGAATCGATATCGCGATAAATTGTTCTGACCGACACCTCAAATTTATCAGCAAGCTCACTTGCCGTAACTTTTCCTTTTTCTAAAATATAGTATAATATCCTGAATAATCTATTGTCTTTCATAGTATTAACATCTCCTATCTTCATTCTATCACAATAACTTGACATCTATTGTCATATTATTCTTTAGCAGATGAAAAGTTGCCAAAAAAGATACTCTCTGTTCATTGTTTATTGTATTATCTATTTCACTTGACATCTATCATCATATTAAGGCACTGTTCATAGTTTGACCACTCTATTTCTCTATTCCGATTTCTCATATAGAAACACGGTCAAATAGATGATTGTTTCCCATTCAAATTTACAAAAATTTCATTCACTTTCGTATTACTTCCCATTTATTTCTTCAGTATTCATGTTGTCTTTCATCAAATCGAATCTTTTGCTATCAAAACGATTCGCAATCATCAAACTATCCTCTGATGTTTGAAACAAAACAACTTTTTGTGAAAAAGAAATGGAATGCCCTTCATATTGATTATTATCAAATACATGATATAATAATCAAAGATAATACATTGATGAGATGATATAGGAGGCAAAACAGTATGGATGACGGAGTCGGGAGTTTATTGCAAAATTTTTTAAAACCGCCTTTGGGTATTGTAGCAAACAATCAACTTGGAATTAAGGAGCGCATTGCTCGAAATTCAGATGATGTCGAAAAAGACCAGCTACTTCCACAAATTTTGGAGAATGAGCAATTCAATGTTACTCCTTTGGAAAAAGATATGATTTACAAGGTGCTTAGATTAAATGAAACAAAGGCCAAAGATGTGATGACACCAAGAGCGGCAGCATTTGTTCTGGATGTCAACGAAGACATCGGTGTCATTTTGGATCAAATTATTGAGGAACGATATTCCAGAATTCCAATCTATGAAAAAGATATTGATAATGTCATCGGAATTTTGCACATCAAGGATCTTTTTGCACAAGTTCGTAAGGGGAACTTGGAACTGATAAATATCAGAGGCTTGCTCAGAGAATCGTATATCGTACATGAATACAAGGCACTTGATGAAATCTTGTTGGAAATGCAACGCGACAGACAGCCTTTTGCGATTGTAATTGATGAGTATGGTGGGTTTTCAGGGATACTCACACTGGAAGATATCTTAGAACAAATTGTAGGAGATATTTCAGATGAAGATGATGAAGAAGAAGACGAAATTGAAGAAATCATCCCAATCAGCGATACTACCTATAAAATAGACGGTTTTACAGCAATACAGGATGTCAATGAAGAATTGAATTTGGACTTGCCGACCGATGTCAATGAAACGATGGGCGGTCTTTTGCTGGAGGGTCTTGGAAAATTACCTTCGCAAGAAGGTGATCCTCTCGGGATTCAAATCGGTAATGTGGAGCTCAAAGCGATCAAAATCAATGACAAACGTATCGAAACGTTATTGTTGCGTATTAAAAAAGGTCTGTTTACCGAATCGGACAAAAAGTAAAACCCTTCTTGTATGATGATAAAATACAATGCAAGAACATAACATACAATAAAAACTCCCATAACTCACATATTCTTATGCAACATTGGTTCATAGAAGTGTGGTTGTGGGAGTTTTTTGTTCAAATAAATTTTGCTGTATTTTATAACAGAGTGCACATTCTAATGTTATAAAATACTTGAAAAAGCTTTCCTTTCCATTACGATAGTTACCAAACATTCACTATGTTTCATTTTTTGTTTTTTAAAAAGCATTCCATAAGAATACAAACACGAATACACATCCCCATGCATTGCCTGTTATTTCTTTTACCATAAGCATTCCATAGATAATAATCAAGATAGTAATCATTTCAAGGATTCCTTCAAATGTAACTCCGATAGCTCCATGAACGAAAATACACATAATTGCGCAAAGAATCGCACCCCAATTGAGCCATTTAAACTTTGCGGGGTAGCGTCTGTTTATCTTTTCGCTTATTACCACATAATTAAATCCCTCAAAGAAACCCCATGCAGTTGCTGTAATGAACATACCGATTACATTGATAGGAAAATCACCGGCAAGAACTTCTTTTGTCGTCAAAACTCTCTGAAAAGGTAAATAGCTATTGATCTCCCCAAAAGTATACGAAAATAGTATATTTGGTACAAAGCACAATACTGCAAACAGAATAGACAAAAACATCCCTTCCGTCTTTAACCCATAGGACAAAAAGCTTTCTTTTCTTAAAACGGAAACAACGGTAATTCCAAGTCCTGCAACTCCATACTGAAAGAATGCTGCCAACAAAACACGAGATAAGATAGGCAATTCTTCATTTTTTACGATTCCGTAAACTTCTTCTTGAAATACCATAAATATCATCAAGCTTGCGAATGAAACAATCATAATAATCCAAAGGTCTGTATCAAGTTTTTTCTGATTCTCACTTAACTCTATTTTAGCCATCCCATATATCCTCCTGTTATATATCGCATTAAGAACATATTGTTCTTTCAATATTTTCATACATTATACTATTTACAAGGCATTTTTCTACTTTCAAACTTCATCGTCACTTTGAATCGTTCGTGACTCTCTAAACGATCCAACTGTTCCAATATGATTACAATATCTATCGATAGAAAAAAAGCAAGTTGCTCTTGTGACATTCCGCTCACAGACTATGAATTTAATGCGAAACTCATTGATAGTGAGATAAGAAGGATACTAAATAATAATATCCATCTTTCGCATTCCGTCAAAATCCTCTTTGGCACACTGAATAAACTCA
>NZ_DBHIIC010000003.1:0-102229 GCF_057248345.1 Filifactor sp.
GATATATGTATTATCACCTTTATTTACCACCTTAAAATCACGCATAAAGTTAATCAAGTCATAAGAGTTTATTTTTTTCTTGAAACACCTGATTTCTAATACTCTATATGAAAATCAATGAACAAAGACAGTATAACAATCATATCTCTGTAGTAGATAAAATCCTCTATTTAGGATAGTTCAGTATAGTATCATTCAACTTGAAATTTTCAGTTTCTAGTTATCAAAAAAAGTATCGAAAAGCTATTACGTCAAAGTATGGTTTTTAGTACATCTTCTTTTCCAAAAATTGGTACATTTGCAATCTTTTTTAAAATTTGCAATCAGTACAGAAATGAATGATATAAAAAAATACAAATTGTGCCACAAACAATAGATATATGATATAATGGTATAACTTGACTGTAGTGAAATTTGAATTCAATAACGACACTACAACAACGAAGCTTGAGGAATAGAGTGAA
Organism: Filifactor sp.; assembly: GCF_057248345.1. Taxonomy (NCBI): domain Bacteria; kingdom Bacillati; phylum Bacillota; class Clostridia; order Peptostreptococcales; family Filifactoraceae; genus Filifactor; species Filifactor sp. The sequence goes on from NZ_DBHIIC010000003.1 coordinate 465, forward strand.
AGATACAGATAGAACTTGATGGAATCAGAACCGGCAAACAGTTGTGGTACCAGCAGTAACGGGAAGTTTGGAGTGAATAGAGCGCTATGAAATTATACAGTGACAGAATCGTACTCAAAGACAACGTCGTCGAAGGATATTTAGAGATAAACGAAGGCATCATACAATCCATTCATATAGGACAAAAACCGGAAACAGACTATATCGATTGTACCGGTAAAATCGTTATGCCCGGATTGATCAATATCCAAAATGATGATTTTATTCAAGAGGAATATAGTCCCTACTTCAGTCCGTTTCCGAAACAAAAAGCATTCAGCCAAATTGAACGGCTTAATGTATTTTCAGGTGTAACCACGATATATCACTGTATCAGTATGAACCGATTTTTAGAAGAACATAGCGAACAGGATGCACTGGAAGAACTTCAATTTTTGAAGGATGATGAACGGAAGAATCATCTTATCGACCATTGTGTCCATCTGAAATTTCAACTTGGCAGTATCCAACATATCGACTTTATATGGGAATTGCTCAACAAAAAGTTGGTTGATATGATTACCTATGTTTCAAACAACGAAGAAGATCGATATCGTCATGAATACTGTTTCCAATATATTAAAGACAAATTTCAATTTAGCGACTCATTCACGTGGAAAATCTTAAATCGTATCGAAAAACAGCGTGAACAGATTAAATTGGAAGAGTTAAGCCTTAGACTCAAGTACGTGTATGGCGCCAAAGTACCTGTAGCGACAACAGATTATCGAATTTCAAGAGATCTTCAAACAAATTATCAGATGAACATACCGATTATATTAGACTCTTTTGAGAAAGAAGCATTAGATTATATTCAACAAAACGAAAAACACGCTACAATCGATATTAACAACTTGTGGGATTTGGAACAGATGACCGATTATTCTGCCGGTATTACAAGAGGAAGTTACAGTGTCGTGACAGCAAACAAGAAAGTAGAAAACCTGCTGGAATCCATCTTCATTATGGCAGAAGAAATCGGATTGGCTGAGGCAGTTCGAATGGGTACGTTCAATCCTTCGCAAGCTCTGAATCTATACAATAAAGGAGAAATTGCAGAAGGAAAGCTGGCAGATATTATTGTTGTAGAAGAACAGGACCATGTTCCGGTCAATGTTATGACAATCAGCAATGGTCAAATAATTTTAAATATGCACTTGAAAAAATAATAGAAAAGGTGTATGATGTAAAGCACAAAAAATTCCACAATGTGAAATTATTGCAGAAAAATCATGTTGATGAAGAACACAGAGGCTTTAATGTACTGTTAACCGGTCTTTCAGAATCCAATAAACAGAGATAGAACTCGAATAGAATTAGCAGAAGTTTCAGAAAAAAAAGACAAAAGCCGTTTGTGTCCTGAAATAACACTTGTTTTTTTATCGAAAGTAGGATACTATGAAGGAGGAATTTTGAATCACAGAAAACAGATAGCTGAGAATAAATAAGGACAACCTCCCTCTACTGACAATCCAAGTGAACAAAATTGACTTACATGATTTTAAATGTTGCAATCAAGCACATAAGAGAGAAAAGGGGACAAGAATATGGTAGGAGAAGGCTTAAGTCATGTATATTATCGATTTAAATTGAATTTCTATCGAAAAGTATTTTATTCATTGCAAAAAAAAGAGGACACTCTAACTACAATAGAAACATTCTTTGTAGAGTTGATCTATGCATTAGATCGCCCTACGGTAAACGAAGTATCCCGTTTTACGGGAGTATCTCAACCGAATGTTGCCTATAAAGTAGGAAACCTTGTCAAAAAAGGATTTGTAAAAAAAATACCGTCAGAATTGGACAAGAGAAAAATTCATTTGGAAGTAACAGATAAGTTCAGACAATACTATGGGGTGAACTACGAATATTTGGAAGTAGTTTCTGACAGAATTGCAAAACGCTTTCCAAAAGAAGATGTTGAAAAATTAGAAGAAATGTTAAACACGATTTCCACCGAATTGATGGATGAGGTAAATGAACAATTGGTAAGAAAACCTCGTGTAGAACCATATCGTTAATAGAAAAAACAAAAACACTTTGAACAAACCGGTAACAGTTGTGAAATTCTTAACTTTACAACAGTATCCGGTCTGTTTGAAGTGTTTATTTTTTTGTAAAACAGCTCATTGTCTCCATCAAATGAACGAAAACAGTTCCTTTTGATAAGAAGATAACCTTATAGAATATATTTTTTTCCAAAATCTACACGGAAAGAAAAAAAGTAATCCCTTCTCCGGGCAAGAATGAGTTTGTATCTGTAACAACACAATATTTTTGATAGGAAGAAACCGAAGATAAGAAGTTATGTCTATTGACGACATAAAATGAGAGAGTGACAATTGAAACAGAATGATAGAAACATCATCTGACTGTTGCCGAAACAGACTAAAATCATAAATCAAACCGATGATAACAGAAAAATAAGATAAAAAAGTAGAGAGCTCGTCTGAATCAACCAAAGCAATCTCTCTACCATCTCATCAAGTATCTATTTATGTTTTGTTATACATATCAAAATTTAAAATTCTTTCAAATGGGTCCATGATATAGGAACCATATCAAAAGATAACATCATCCAAGTACTGAGGTATTCATTTAAACGGTGAAAATAGTATCTCCCAGTACGAAGAAATCTCTTGCAATAGAGATGATTTCATTTTTATTTGTAATGTCTACCAATTTGATATATTCTTGCAAAGGATGAATCTTTGATTGACATTGAATCATCAAAATTTCATTTGCCAACTCTACAAATTCTTCCGAATCATACAAGCCGGGATGTTTTTGGTAGTGAACAATCGTCTTGTGGCGAATCAATGAGACAATCTCAATACAATCTTCTTTTTGTATCACCTGAAACAAGCCATGATCATTGACAACAAGCCTGTTTGGGTATCGCTCCTTTGCTACCACACGCGTATTCAATGAGTTCTTGTTCAACTCCACAATCACCTCATGCCCCATCATCATTCTGGACATAAAATCATTCTTACTTTTCAGCACAAAATCATAGACTCTCTGTCTATAATAAAAAGATTTTTGGTTTTCGCCAATCAGACGGATGGAACCATCCATAAAAATACTGTCCAATGTTTGATAGGAGAGAGATTCCTTTCCTGACTTCACTTCATTCAAAAACAAATCGAAATCTATGAGAAGAATCGAATTTTGATGAACAAAATCCTCCGTCATTCCATTTGGAATATCAATGGCAAGTTCCAAATCATGAGATGTCAATAAATCAAACTGTTCTTCTTCGGAAAGATAGCATTCCTCTATCAGTAAAAAACGTCCCTTCTTACTTTCAAACACCGATTTTTCTCCAAACGTCATACAAAGAATAGAATCTTTCACCAAATAGTACGATTGCTCAGACACATCTACCAAATAGACTGATTCTGCTCCTCCACTTTGTGGTGAAGTATCAGATAGACGGAAAAGAAAAAATCCTTCAGAAAGCAATTCCATTCCAAGATAGTCAAATTCAGAAACACCATAGGAAAACGAAAGCACCAACAGTTGTTTGCGAGTATCCAAATCAATCTCATAGAACGACAAAATAATTTCATCATTCATTTGACTCACCAAAGAATAGTAGATTCGATTATGTTTCGACATCTTTTCAATATCCGACAAAGTAAACGGAATTTCCATATCAAACAGAAAAGGATCTTTCACTTGTGGGCCTACATCAATACGAACCATCTCATTTGACTCAAGAGAAAATTCAAAAATTCCCTCTGTCCACTCCTGTTCCAAAGAAGAGGCAACCTTCTCCAAATAAATAAAATCCCGATAAGTTTTGAACGGGCGATATGTAATTTTAGGAATTTCCTGTTGTTGGTTCAACTGGTTTAAATTCACAATTTTCATTTCGCTACTCCCATATCTGTCATACAAACTCTTTTATATCATATTCCATCCAAAAAGTGATGGAAAGGTTCTTCTTTCCAATGAATTTTTCAGAGATAATATAAGTGAAAGAAATCCAATCTATTGTAGAATGTAATTACAAGTAAATATACTTCAAATATAAATACCTTACTTGGAAAAACGATTTATCGTCTTCTAACAAATAAACTCCATTGTACCATCATCTATGTTTCATTTCATCCTAACTTCTTTCCTGAATGTTGAAATCTACAGTTCATAAAAAAGTGTCATTCTGAATAGAAATCTTCCTAAATAGAAGCCGTTATATATAGAGTAAATTTATTTCCAATAAATTCTTAAAAACGCTGTATATGTTTTGTATGTCCCCCACTCTATTGATTTTTCTATCGTTTGTGGAACGAAATAAGACGTGATATCAAATCTGTTCGTAAAAGGTTTGTACCGGGAATGGTACTGACATCTGTCTTCCTAAGAGGATGAATCCTTCACAATAAAAAGAAAAAATGAAAATTCATTAAGGATTTTATTATACCACACAAAATTTAAAATATCATTGAAACCGTCAAAACTTCTAAAGAACAAGGATTCTTGTCCGTTAACACAGAATAAAACTTGGGATAAATCGTCTGTTGAAAGTGTTAATCCATCAAAAAAAAGAAAATAATGGTGGAGAAAGTAAGATAGATGGAAAGTATGTTGAACGCAAGATAGGAAGTACGTCATAAAAAGTAAAACAAAGTAATATAAGCAATCATCAAAAATTAGATTTCCTAAATGTAATTCCTTATAAATAAGGAAAATTAAAAAAAACAAAAAACAATCTAAAACCGAATCTAATACTAACATATTCTAAAACAGGTTCTAAATATTGTACTAAAAATCATTCTATGAAATGTCGGAAATGAAGAGATAGTGCATACTTCCCTATCTTAGACCAAGAAACAAAACATCCATAACACATCATAATTGTAAAAAAAGTGTGGGAACAGAAAGAATCAGCACATAAAAAATAGAGTTTGAATCTTTTTTATCCTTTGCAAAAACGGGCTTTACCAAGATAACGACATTGCAGAGGAAATACTATGACCGAATAATATCATAACACAAACAAGATGAAAATAAATGAAAAGAAATGCCAAAACGTTTGTAAAATGCATATTTTATCAGAAAAAAACCTTGTTATATGCATCGTTAAATATCCTATATCCATGGTAAAAATCTAAAAAGCAGAGAGAAGTAGGATTAACTTATGTTCTTCAAAGGAATTCTTTTTTATCGGTGTAACAGAGGAAAAATAAAATTGAAATGATTTTGTAATAGACAATTCGAAAAAAATAGTGTAACATATAGCTATAAATTTCATAGGAGATAGATTATTGTCAGATATAATCAATATGATTGTCATTGTGCAAATGCCATCAAAATCATATATGATTATAAGATATATGATTCGTGCGAGGACACATCATATAAAAGATTCTATTTCACAATACTACTTTCAATGAAATTTAGCTTTTCACTTCTGTAAAAAGCAATGCTACAGACATAAGGACAAGATACTGTATTCTCCATCAAATACGGCAATCGAATCCCTAGTTGTTAGTAGCAGAGTTTCTACAGAGCGTTGATGGCAGATGGAGTGCATTACAGCTATATTACATTTTGGCTCAAGCTATTCCACTTTTTGATAAGAGATGGTATGATGTTCACAAGAAAAGAGTTCGGTGCATCGCATACAATTCATTCTTGTAACAATAATATCAAGTTCAGTATCAGAGATACGGATAGGATGAGAGTCAAGATGAATTCAGCATAGTGTACCAAAGGTCGGAGGGACCGATTCCCTTCAAATTTTATATTATATTTAGGAGGAACATACTATGAAGAAAAAACTTTCTTTAGCAGTAGCTGGGTTAATGGTATTAACATTGGCTCCAGTAAACACATTTGCATTAAAGACTGAATACAGCTCTATTGCAAATGTAGAAGAAAATGACGGAAAAGCGACATTCTCAGGAGAATTTGAATTCCAAGCTGTAGACGTAGCTGCATTAAGACCAGGTACAGTAACAGTTCAATTATTGGGAGAAGACGTAGAATACGACAAAAACGGTGGAGCAGTAGTTGATCCTGCAAGCTTTGTTGCAACAATCGGATCTACAAGTTACTCAGTTGCAGCTGGAAACCTTAACATCGACGGTTCTTATGCTACTCTTAACGTAACTACAGTACCGGCAGCTGGAGACAAACTTACCGTTACAGGAAAAGTAAAATTCGACGGAGCAAAAGACGGAGAATATGAAGTAGCTTATGACTTAAGCGGAATCGGTCTTAGCAAATACGTTAGAAAATATGCTAAATTAGTTACAACTGAAGGAACTTTCGTAAAAGCTACAGAAACTAAAAAAGCAGTTGGAAGAGGCCTTTACACAGGTGCTAGATTTGAAGTTATAAACAGCAAAGCTGCTCCACAACCTGTAGTTTTGACATTACCTTCTGACTTTGTATGGAATACAACTGATACAAAAGTATTCCCAACAGCAGCAGTTGCTTATGTAACAGATGCTTCTGGAAACAACGTTGAAAACAAAGTTAAATTTACAATTCCTGCAAACGGAAGAGTATTTGTAACACCTTCATTCGTAGTTCCAAAAGGAACATCAGTTGGTGACGTTGAAGTAGACGTTAAAAAAGGTGAAGACTATGAATCTGTAGTAGTTGCTGAATATGTAGACTACGCAGTAAAAATGGAATTGAAAAAAGCTCTTCAAGAAGTATTAGCTAATGGAGATTCTTACAAAGTTGAATTAGTTGTTAAAACATCTGACAAAGCTGACCTTCCAAAATATGTTGACTTTGAATTAGAAGGTGGAAAAGCTGTTGTTACTGGTGGAGTTACTGCAGGAACACCTGCTAAACCAGTTGATGAATTTACAGCTGTAAACGCTGGAAAAGAATTGAAATTAAAATTAGAACTTACTCCTGATTGGGATAAAGACGGAGAAGTAGTATTAAAAGCAAAAGGTAGAGGAATGGATGATCTTTCTCTAGTAGTATTAAAAGTACAACCGGTTGCTAAAATGTCAGTAGCACAAAAAGAAGTTCTTGGTGGAGACGCTAGAGTTCTTGTTAACGATATCGTAATCAAAGAAACTAAAGCTACTGCATTAAAACCAGGACAAAGATATGCTGTAACATTGACAGGATTAAAATTTGCTGATGACGTTAAATTTGACGCAAAAGGTAAACTTGAAGCTGAAGGAATCAAAGTAAAAGACTTAACAGTAGACAAAAAATACTCTACTCTATACTTCACAGTAGATACAAGATCTAAAAAAGACGCTCCTGCAACAATCACATTGAAAGATGTTGAAATAGTATCTAATCGTTCTTTACCATTCGGAAATCACCAATTAACATTCGCTAAAGTTGCTGATAACGCTTACACAGGTAACGAACGTGGAAAAGCTCTTTTAGTAGAAAAAAGAGATGTATATGAATTATTGACAATTAACAAAGCTGACTTCATCAAAGTAGTTGACAAAGTAAGCAAAGTTAAGAAAACAACTGTATTCACATTAGGATCTGCTGACTACACTGTAGAAGGCGTTGCTATGAAATTAGATACACCAGTATTCACACAAGATAACTACACAATGTTACCAGTTAGAGCAATCGCTGAAGCATTGGGAGTAGACGTAGTATGGAACCAAGATAACTTGACAGCTACATTTATCGATGGAGACATCGTAGTATCTGTTACTCAAAATGCAAAAGTTCTTTACAAAAACGGAAACCAATATCCAATGACAACAAAAGCTACAGTTAAAGCTGACAGAATGTTCATTCCAGTTTCTTCTGTAGGAGATGCATTTGGATTAACAAGAGATTATGACTACACATACAGTGCAGCTACAAGACAAGTAACAATCTATCCTAAAAAAGAAGCTGTTAAACCAGCTGAAGAAGTTAAACCAGAAGTAAAACCTGAAGTTAAACCACAAGCTTAATTTAAGTAATACTTTCAAATTGACTTTGAAATAAGGATAAACAAGAAGAGAGAAGAGCAATCTTCTCTCTTTTTACATACAAAAAATAAAAAGAACATTGTTGAACAGACCAAATGATATATACTATTGTTAGTAAGTACAATATCAAACTAATATAAGATAACTAACATAGAGAAAACAAACAAGATAACTAACACAAGGAAACTACACAAGATAACTAACATAGGAAAACAAACACAAGGAAACTGCACGAGATAACTAATGTAGGGAAACAAACACAAGGAAACTTCATGAGATAACTAACATAGGAAAACAAACACAAGGAAACTTCATGAGATAACTAACATAGGAAAATAAACACGAAATAACTAATATAGAGAAAACAAAATAAGATAACTAACGTAGAGAAACAAATACAAGATAACTAACGTAGGGAAACAAACACAAGATAACTAACGTAGGGAAACAAACACAAGGAAACTAACACAAAGAAACTACACAAGATAACTAACATAGTGAAATAAACACGAAATAACTAATATGAGGTTGCAAGCTAATAGATTCCTAACAAAGAAAGGCAAGGAGGCGGTAGATTGATTGATATAGAAATGATATTTCGATATAAAAAGGCGAATTTCGAGAAGTTGGTATCAAATGGTTTTATCTATACGAAAGGTGCGTATAGACGCTCTTTTTTGATACTAAAAGACCAATTTCGCTTAGAGCTTGAAATTGACAAGGACAGTCATATCGTCTATCAATTATTTGAAGTAGATACAAATGAAGAATATATGTTGATAAAGGTAAAAACTGCAACTGGAACGTTCTTAGCTGAGGTAACGATAGCTTGTGAAGATGTGTTGTCAAGAGTAGCAAATACTTGTTTTGATACTTCCGTTTTACAAGGAGAACAGACAAATAGGGTGATTTCTTATTTGAAGAAAGAATACCAAATAGAGCCTGAATTCCTGTGGAAGAACAGTCTAAATTGTGCATTTCGTCTGAATAAGACAAAAAAATGGATGGCAGTGATGTTAACTGTTGAACGAAAAAAATTAGGATTAGTCGGAGATGAAATGATAGAGATTATAAATTTGAAGGATACACCGGAGGACATTGAAAAAAGACTTGATAATGATATTTTTTTTGGTGGGTATCACATGAACAAAAAACATTGGTATACAATTTGTCTGAATGATTCGTTAGACGATGAGGTTCTGTTTGATTTAATCGATAAAAGTTATAGTTTAGTACAGAAAAAAATGAGTTAAGACAGTGATAAAGGCAGTGTGTAGAAAGTAATGTAAAAACAGAATACAGATAAAAACTGTACTGAAAGTCAGTATATAGACAAAAAAGTGATAAAGGCAGTGTGTAGACGAAAGTAATGTTAAAAGCATAATACAGATAAAAACTGTGCTGAAAGTCAGTATATGAGTAAAATCAGTTATGATAAAGGTATTATCTAGACGAAAGTAATATAAAAGCAGAATACAAATAAAAACTGTACTGAAAGTCATTATATGGACAAAATTAGTGATAAAGGCAGTATGTAGACGAAAGTAATGTAAAAGCAGAATACAAATAAAAACTGTGCTGAAAGTCATTATATAGACAAAATCAGTGATAAAGGCAGTATGTAGACGAAAGTAATGTACAAACAGAATACAAATAAAAACTGTGCTGAGAGTCATTATATGGACAAAATCAGTGATAAAGGCAGTGTGTAGACAAAAGTAATGTAAAAGCAGAATACAATTAAAAACTGTACTGAAAGTCATTATATGGACAAAATCAGTTATGATAAAGGTATTATCTAGACGAAAGTAATGTAAAAGCAGAATACAAATAAAAACTGTGCTGAAAGTCAGTATATGGACAAAATCAGTTATGATAAAGGTATTATCTAGACGAAAGTAATGCTAAAAGAAGAATACAAATAAAAACTGTACTGAAAGTCATTATATGGACAAAATCAGTGATAAAGGCAGTGTGTAGACAAAAGTAATGTAAAAGCAGAATACAGATAAAAACTGTGCTGAAAGTCATTATATGGACAAAATCAGTGATAAAGGTAGTGTGTAGACAAAAGTAATGTAAAAACAGAATACAGATAAAAACTGTACTGAAAGTCATTATATAGACAAAATCAGTGATAAAGGTAGTGTGTAGACAAAAGTAATGTAAAAGCAGAATACAATTAAAAACTGTGCTGCAACTCAGTATATAGACAAATTCTGTACGAAGAGTACTGTTTTGACAGAGATATTCTTAGGGATACGATTTTTATTTTGAATGGAAAAATATATTTTGTAAGAAAGAATAAGGAGGAGTATTTATGGCAGGATATGAAAATCAATTGGTGAGGGAAACATATGATTTAAAGGTAAGTGATGTGCATACTCTATATGTTGAAGAATGTGGAAAGTCTGATGGAGTGCCGGTTATCTTTTTACATGGTGGTCCCGGTTCATGTATTACAGAGAAGGCAAGAACTTTTTTTGATCCAAACTATTATCGCATTATTTTATTTGATCAAAGAGGTTGTGGAAAAAGTAGACCGTTTGCAGATTTACGAGATAATACTATTTTTCATTTGGTTGAAGATATTGAAAAAATTCGGACTTTTTTGGGGATAGAGTATTGGTTTGTATTTGGAGGAAGTTTCGGTTCAACTTTGGCATTGACTTATGCAATTCATTATCCGAATAGAGTAAAAGCTTTGATTTTAAGAGGAATTTTTTTGGCAAGAAGAGAAGATACAAAATGGTTGTATCAAGAAGGCGCTTCGTATTTATTTCCTGATGTATTTGAAGCGTTCAAAAATCATATTGAAGAAGATAAACGTGATGATTTGATGAGAGCATATTATGAGAAATTGACAAGTGAAGAAGAAGAAGTGCGTAGAGAGGCTGCAAAACATTGGAGTCATTGGGAAAGAAGTGTGATTACACTTCTTCCACCAACGGATTTACCTACAGAGTGTACCGAGGATGATGTTTCGCTTGCACGATTGGAGTGCCATTATTTCGTGAATGAAATGCACTGGGAAGAGGATAACTATATCTTAAACCATATCAATAAAATCAAACAGATACCGACTTATATTGTTCATGGAAGGTATGATGTGGATTGTCGACCAATCGGTGCTTATGAATTGCATCGTGCATTAGAACATTCAAACTTGACTTTTGTTGATGCAGCAGGACATTCTCCATATGAGGAAGGAATGTTTGAAAAGTTGGTTGATATTATGGACGGATTAAAAAAATAGCGTGCATTCGAAAGAAAAAGTGAGATTTTTTTGTAATATACGAGAAAAAACAAGAGTTATCCACTATTTTTGGGGATAACTCTTGTTTTTATGTGTATAACTTTTTATTTTTTGTGAATATTTGTGGTAAAATTTTGGATAAATTGTGGTTTATTTTAACCAAACTATTCTACTGTAACGGATTTTGCAAGGTTTCTAGGTTTATCCACATCGTTTCCTTTTAGGACTGAAGTGTAATATGCAAGTAACTGAGCCGGAATAATGCTTACAACAGGCATCAGTAAATCCGAACATTCCGGAATAGTAACAGTGACATCTGCTTCGTTGCAGATAGTAGTTGCTGATTCTCTTGTGAATGCAATCAGATGCGCTCCTCTTGCTTTCACTTCTTGCATATTGGAGAATGTTTTGTCTAAAAGTGCAGTTTGCGTTGCGATGGTGATAACCGGAGTACCTTCTTCTATCAATGCGATTGTACCGTGTTTTAACTCTCCGGCAGCAAAAGCTTCGGTAAAGATATAAGAGATTTCCTTTAGTTTCAAAGCTCCTTCTAAGGCACTGTTATAGTCCATATTTCTACCTAAGTAGAATACTGCATTTTTTTCTTTGATACTGTCTGCAATCTGTTTGATGTCAGATTCTTTTTTTAACATCAATTCGATTTTATCGGCAAGAGATAGAATTTCTGTAAGAAGCCCATCATATTCTCTTCTTTGTATTTTACCGAGCAATAGTGCCATATTCATTGCAATCAGATAGAAAGCAACCAGCTGAGTGGTATATGCTTTGGTTGACGCAACAGCAATTTCCGGACCTGCCCATGTATAGAATACATCGTCTGATTCTCTTGCGATGGAGGAGCCGATAACATTGGTAATGGAGAAGATACGTGCACCTTTTCGTTTTCCTTCACGAAGTGCTGCTAAGGTATCTGCAGTTTCTCCTGATTGACTGACTAAAATCAACAGAGTGTGTTCATCTACAAATGGATCACGATAACGGAATTCGGAAGCAAGGTCTGTTTCTACCGGTATACCTGTCAATTGTTCTAATGCGACTTTACCTACCCTACCTGCGTTGTATGCGGTACCACAAGCTACGATATAGATTTTGCGGATATCTTGTAACAGTTCTTTTGTCCAAGCTACTTCTCCAAGAGATACAGTTCCGTCTTGTTGCAGTCTATGTTTTACGGTGTCACGAATTGCTTGTGGTTGTTCGTGAATTTCTTTTAACATAAAATGTGGATATCCTGCCTTGGTTGCAGCTGCCATATCCCAGTCGATATGTTTCAGTTCACGTTTTACGGTATTTCTGTTTTCATCTAAGATGGTAACATTGTCTTTGGTTAGGACAACAACTTCACCATTTTCAATAAAGTAAACATCTCTAGTATGTTCTAAGATTGCCGGAATATCGGATGCGATGAAATTTTCTTCTTTTCCGACTCCGATAATCAAAGGACTTTCTTTTCTAACTGCGATAAGGGTATCCGGTTCATGTTTGGATACGATACCCAGTGCATAGGCACCTTGAAGACGTTTTTTGACTTCGTATACGGTGTCTAATAGATTTCCTGTATTATATTCTGCTAAAAGATGTGCAATAACTTCGGTATCGGTATCGGATAGAAATTGATGTCCTTTTTCCTGCAATTCTTTTTTCAACTCCATATAGTTTTCGATGATTCCGTTGTGCACAATGGCAAATTCACTTTTTCCGTCTGTATGAGGATGTGCATTGACATCGGACGGTGCTCCGTGAGTTGCCCAACGGGTATGTCCTAATGCAATATGTCCTTGAAGTGGACGTTGTTCCAATTCGTCACGAAGCACTTGCAAACGACCTTTCATTTTTTTTAAATGGAGTTGGTTATCGGATACGGTTACGATTCCTGAGGAGTCATATCCACGATATTCCAATTTTTCCAATCCGTCTAATACAAATTTCTGTCCGTCGGATTTTCCAATATATCCCACGATTCCACACATAGTAAAACCTCCCTATAGTTTTTTTGTAAAGAAAGTGAAGTAACTTTGACAACAAATAGGATTCTCTTTGTCAGAGAGTGTGTTATAGTTGCTATGACCGATAAAAAGAAGTTTTGTTACCTATGATGTTGGTATCTCATAGGTTGCTTACTTTTTGATCTATCGGTTTTCTTTTGTTACTCTGTTTTTTCTTCTTTACACAATAAATGTGATGATAAAGAAAGTCACGGAACAAGTTTTGTGCAAAAGATTACTCCTGTGTTTTGTCTTGTTTTAAGGCTGTGATACCTATGGAATATCCGCCGAATCTTTCGATGATTCCATACCTCGTCAACCTTTCTTATTGGAAAGGCTCAGGCGCTTTTTTGTTTTTCTTTCTTTATCTCAACAATTATAGCATAAAAGCATCAGAATGACAAACTTGTACGAAGAAAAGGAGAATTAGGAGATGTAGTGATGAATTTGTGGCAGAATGAAAAAAAGAAAAAGAACGATTGGTAAAAAATAAAAATGATTTATGAAATAGGAAATGATTTTTGAAATAGGAAGATAGAAATGGAATTATGATATCAAAATAAGAAAGTGAAAAAAATAAAAATCTGTTTTGATATAAATTGTTAAAATAAGGTGTGATGAAAGATTAATAAAGAGGATATGAGAAAAATAGAAAAAGTTTTTTGTCTGTGTGGTAGGTTTGAGATAGAACTGCTGTATGAAAATAAGAATTTGAGAAAATAAAAATCTTATTTTGATTTCAATTGATAATGAGGAGAAGAAGTGTTGATATTTTGGTGTTTCATGTGTTTTGAAAAGATAATGATTGAAAACAAAATATTTGACAGATAAAAATATTAGTGTTATATTGATAAAAACAAGGGTATTAATGAAAAACAAAGTGTGTTTATGTTCTCAATTGAATTTGTTTTTGTGAGAACAACCAGTTTTGTGTAGGGAAATAACAATCATTTGAAAATGAATGTTTAGAAAAGAAAGGGGTTTGTAAAATGAAAGGATTTTTTGGAAAAGAAAAAATGGCATATTTTGTAGGTGGATTAGTTTTGAGTGCGATTGGAACTGCACTTACAAAAGACGGAAAGGTAAGAAAAATTGCTGTAACAGGATTGTCTAAGGGAATGAAGTTGCAAGATGATGTTGTAAATTGTTATGAGGGTTTGAAAGAGGAAGCTAAGGATTTGTACGCAGAAGCACAAGAAGAGTACAAGAAAGATGCAATGGACAGTTTGTTTGAAGATGAGGATGTTGTTGAATTTTAGGAAAGCAAAAGTGAGGTAATTCTATGAAATATACAGTTGTTCATAGTATTCCCGGTCGAATGAGGATTCATACTGCAAAACGATGTTTCTCAAAGGGAGAGGCATACGGACTGGAGAGGTTGTTAAATCATTTGCCTTATACTTCTTCTGCGAGAGTCAATTATCGAACGGGGGCAATTTTGCTTGAATATGAGGAGAGTTGCAAAGAGGTTTTGCTCCGTGATTTGGCAAATATAAAAAGAGAAGATATTGTAGCACTTCCAAAGGAGGAATTTTCTCCTCAAAGGGAGTTGAAAGAGAAGTTTGAGCATGATGTTTTTGATTTGATTTTTCGCCGTTTGGCAATGAGAATGCTATTTCCGTCGGGAATTAGAAATGTAATGATTATCAAAAAATATTTTCCTTTTTTTAGAAGAGGGCTTCATGGTCTTTGGAATCGAAATGTCAATGTAGAGGTGTTGGACGCTGTTTCGATTGGGGTTTCGCTACTCCAAGGCTCTTATTCGACTGCAAGTTCTGTTATGATGTTGTTGTCTTTGTCTGAAATTATGGAAACTTATACGAAGGATAGAGTTCGTTTGGATTTGAGCGACAGTTTGGCAGTTCATGTCGATAAGGTATGGAGGGTTGACGGAGAGGAACGTTCTCTTGTGCCGATTGGAAGTGTTGAGGTTGGTGACTGTATCGCTGTGCAAACGGGAATGATGATTCCGGTAGACGGTACGGTGGTAGAGGGAATTGCAACGGTAGACGAATCGTCTATGACGGGCGAATCTGTACCTGCTGAAAAGTCTGAGTATGCGTCTGTTTATGCAGGGACGGTTATTTCGGAGGGCAATTTGGTTGTTCGTGTGGAACAACTTACGAAGAATAGTAGAATCAGTAAGATTGTGGATTTGATTGATTCGGGAGAAGAACGAAAAGCGTCGATTCAATCGAAAGCAGAACATACTGCAGATTCTCTTGCACCGTATAGTTTTTTGGGAGCGGGATTGGTGTATCTTTTGACAAGAAATCCAATGAAAGCATTGTCTGTATTAATGGTAGATTATTCTTGTGTTATCAAGCTGTCGACTCCTATTTCGGTTATTACAGCGATTCAACAAGCGTCTAATCACGATATTATGGTAAAGGGTGGAAAGTATCTTGAGATTATGTCGGATTGTGAAGTGGTGGTATTCGATAAAACGGGAACGCTGACTTCTTCTTCTCCAACTGTTACTGATGTGGTGGCGTTTGAGCCGTATACAAGAGATGAGGTGCTTAGAATTTCTGCTTGTATTGAGGAGCATTTTCCTCATAGTGTGGCAAAGGCGATTGTGCAAAAGTCGTTTGATGAGGGGCTAAATCATAAGGAAGAACACGCTGAGGTGGAGTATGTGGTGGCACATGGAATCACGACTACTTTGCATGGTAAGAAGACGATTATCGGCTCGCAACATTTTGTGTTTGAAGATGAGAATACTTTGATAACGGAAGAACAAAAAGAAGTTTTGGTACGCTATCAAGACCGTTCTTCTCTGATTTATCTTGGAATAGACGGAAATTTGGCAGGTTTTATCTGTATTGATGATCCTCCTAGACCGGAAGCGAAAAAGGTAATTGAAACGTTGAAGTCTGAGGGTGTAAGTAAGGTATGGATGATTACCGGAGACGGCAAAAATGCAGCGACTTATGTTGCAAATGAGCTTGGAATAGATGATTTTCGATATCAAGTGTTGCCGGAACACAAGGTGAATTTGATTGAGGAAATTCGCAAAGAAATGACACCTGTTGCAATGGTTGGAGATGGAATCAACGATTCTCCTGCATTGTCTATGGCAGATGTGTCGATTGCGATGAAAGATGCGTCAGATATTGCAAGAGAGGTGTCTGATGTTGTTATTATGTCGAATGATTTGGGCGATATTGTTTATGTAAAACGATTGGGCAATCAAATGCTTCGTCGTATTCACAATAATTTTAGAACGATTGTTGCAAGTAATACGATGTTCTTGTTGCTTGGGTTATTTGGAATGGTAACGCCAAGAACGACAGCATTGCTCCATAATACAAGTACGATGTTGATAGCACTTCATTCTATGAGAAAATATGAAGAAACACAAGAATAGAGGTAAATAGATTGTTTTGTATGCTTGAAGTGAAAAACTTGTATGGGATTGTTTCGCTCTTTGTCTTATCTATCACAAAATAGAATTAAGAATCGGAACAATAGAATAGAAAAAGAAAGACAAACTAGAAATAAAAAAGAAAGCAAAAGAAACGTCAAGGAAACGATTGGGGGATAAAACTCCGGTCGTTTTTTTGTATCATGGATAAGAAAATATTACATAGTATAAAAGAGTAAGTAAGTTAGGATAGTAAGTTGGGATAGTAAGTTAGGATAGTAAGTTAGGATAGTAAGTTAGGATAGTAAGTTAGGATAATAAGTTAGGATAATAAGTTAGGATAGTAAGTTAGGATAGTAAGTTAGGATAGTATAAAATATAAGTATGGAATAGACAAGATAGGAAATAGAAGAAAAATTTGACATAAAAAAGTGGAGTGATTGCTTCACTCCACTTGGTGTAGTTGTATCTGATTATACTAATGTAACAGATGTGTTTGGTTCAAATGCAGCATGGTGTAATTCTTCTACTGTTTTTGGTACATCTACAGTATGAATATTGTTTTTTAAGAATGCGTACATATTGATTTTTTTCACGGTTGTAGGAATTTTTACTTCTGTTAATGCATTTTTGTAGAAAGAAGAAGTGTCAATTACTTCTAATCCTTCCGGCAAATCAATTGTTTCTAATTCATTCAAAGCAAAAGCACTTGGTCCAATTGTTTTTAAGTTTTTGCTTAATTTTACTTTTTTCAATTTATTGCGGTAGAATGCAAATCCGTCAATTGTATGAACTGCATCAGGAATTTCTACTTCTGTTAGACTACATACTCCGAAAGCATCGTAACCTATGTATTCAACTGTAGCAGGAATTACAACTGAGGTTAATTTACGTCTATAGAATGCATTTTCTCCGATACTTTTTACAGGCAATCCGTCAGGAGTTAATTCAGGAATTACCATGTCTGTAAGACCGTCTATCTTTACTTTGTCTTTCCCTTGTTTTGTCATTCCTTTTAATTCGTCACCCTTAAAAATAAAATCATCATATTCCCATACGTTACTCATTTTTTATCAACCTCCAATTTATTGAAATATTTCACACTGTTATCAGTATACCATATTTCTATAGAAATGAAAACACATAAACTGTTTCTATTTCGTTTCTTCCAATTCTAGAAAAAAGATGGGCATGGATTGCTATTTCGATGTTATCTAACGTATCCAAGTTGATGAGATAGACTTTTGGCAGCATCCAATACCATAACTTTCATTTGTTCGCTCACTGATTTCTCCATCTTGGAAGAAGGTGCAATAATTCCAATGGATGCAATTACTTGTCCTTTGGAATCAAAGATAGGTGCACCGACACCGAATCCATTTGCGATATAAGTTCCGGTTGAGGCGGCATATCCGTCTTTTTGTATTTGTTGAAGTTCTTTGTAAAGTGTATTTTTATCGAATTGTTGTGATGAGGAAGGATTGAGTCCATGTTCGATATATTCTTGGATAAATTCTTCTGATTGATATGCCAGAAGAACTTTACGCAATGCTCCCAAATGTAGCGCTACTTCAGAACCGAAGCGCTCCACTACTTTCAGATTGTGTGGTCCTTCGACTTTATCGTAGACTACTCCTTTGTACCCTACACGAATAATTAAAAAGGCATCTTCTTGTGTTTGTTCTGATAAGTTTTTCAAAATCGGTTTTGCAGCGTCAGTCATACGAATATTTTGGGTTGCAGCTTTGCCGAGCAGGATTAGTGCAGGTCCCAGCTTGTAAAGATGTGCAACATTATCTTTTGTGACATACTGCATTGCACAAAAAGTTTTTAGAATTCGATGAATTGTGCTGGGAGGCAGATTAAGTCGTTCAGAAAGCTCTGAAACGGAAAAACTTTTATCAGGGACTGCCATTGTTTCCAACAGTTCCATTGATCGTTGTAAGCTTTGAATCATCATTCATCCTCTTTTCTTATGTAGTATCCATTATAGATTATAACATTGAATGATACAATATACAATTGAATCAGAATATATGAAATGTATCATCAATATCCTTTGTGTCATTGATTACAAATATGGGTATGGTTTGAGATTGTTTTGGGTTGATTTATGTTGGTCATCGTATCATTGGAACAATGTTAGCAATATTGTTATGAAATGATGACATACAGTGATTCATGAAATCGTGATTTAAAATAATCAGGATACGATAAGTGACTAAATAAAATAAAATAAGGAATTTAATAATATATGGGTTCAATAAAAAACTTCTTCCTTTTGTCGTAGAAAGAAGTTTTTTTATTGAACTAAATTTGTTACCGTCTATAGATGAAGAGCAATTTTTAGGATAAATAAAAATGCAAGGATGTATAGAACAGGAGACGCTTCTTTATAACGACCTGTCAACAGTTTCAACAATGCGTATGAAACGATTCCAAATACGATTCCTTGAGCAATGGAATAAGCAAGTGGCATCATTAAGATTGTTAAAAATGCAGGTACTGCCTCTGTAAAGTCGTCTAAGTCAATTTCTTTGATTGGACTCATCATGAATAGTCCTACTGTGATAAGTGCCGGTGCTGTTGCAGCGGAAGGAATCATTAAGAAAATTGGAGATAGCAACAATGCAACTAGGAACAGAACGCCTGTTGTCAATGCAGTAAGTCCTGTTCTTCCACCTTCTGCAACTCCTGATGCACTTTCAACATAAGTCGTTACAGTAGAGGTTCCAAGTAAAGCACCGAAAGCAGTACCTACTGCATCTGCAAACAACGCTTTTTTAACATGTGGAAGATTTCCATTTTCGTCAACCAATCCGGCTTTTGTAGATACACCAACTAATGTTCCGATTGTGTCGAACATATCTACAAATAGGAAAGTAATCATAATGATTATCATATCGGCAGATAGAATGTGATTCCATTCTAATTTCATAAATACAGGCTTGATAGAAGGTGGTGCTGAAATCAAGTGACCTGACGGTAATTGAGTTACTCCTAAGAAGATACCTACGATTGTACTGATAAGGATTCCAAGTAAGATAGCACCACGAACTTGTTTCACAAGCAATACAACAGTAATGGTAAGACCTATGAAACAAACAATAGCTTCAGGAGAAGTGATATCTCCCAAGTCAAGAGGAATTCCTTCTCCGGGAACAACGATATTAGCACCTCTTAAGCCGATGAAAGCAATAAACAGACCGATTCCTACAGAGATGGCTTGTTTTACACTTTTTGGAATTCCGTTTACAATTGCTTCACGAACATTGGTGAATGTTAATAAGATGAAAATAAGACCTTCGATAAATACTGCTGTTAAAGCAAATTGCCAACTATGTCCTTTTCCTAAAACTACAGAATAGGCAAAGAATGCGTTTAGTCCCATTCCGGGTGCAAGTGCAAAAGGATAGTTTGCGTAAAAAGCCATGATTGCCGTTGCAACAAAAGAAGCAATTGCAGTTGCAGTAAACACTGCACCGGCATCCATTCCGGCTTGAGATAAAATGCTTGGGTTAATCGCCAAAATATATGCCATTGTCATAAAGGTAGTAAAGCCGGCAACTAACTCTGTTTTTGTGTTGGTATTATGTTCCTTTAAATGAAAGGATTTTTCAAAAAAGTTTTCCATAAACTCCTCCTATAAAAATATTGTAAAAATACTGTAAAAATAAAAACGTATTTATATGATACTCAATTTTTTTGATTATGTATAGAGGAAAAAGAAAAAAATTTGCATTTCTGAGTACTATTTCAACTCAAAATAAGATATATTACGAATAATAGGACATAATATTTTTATCATCATTCTAAAATGATGATAAAAATATTAAAAAAAGTATTAAATTTGTAGTGAAACGATTGATACAAGCTATTTTAGGGTACAGATAAACACAAGGAGTAAAATAGTTAATAAACGTTATGAAACTTGATGTCTTTTAATAGTGTGTAGTAGTAAAAGTTAAGGAAGGAACTATGATGTCAATTTATGATTTTAAGGTAAAGGATTCGAATGGTGGTATTTTTGATATGGATAGATGCAAAGGAAAGGTCATTTTGATTGTCAATACAGCCAGTAAATGTGGATTTACTCCGCAGTTCGGAGCATTGGAAGAAATGTATCGCCAATATCACATGAAAGGATTGGAGATTATCGGATTTCCTTGCAATCAATTTGCGTCACAAGATCCCGGAACGAATGATGAAATTACAAGTTTTTGTCAGTTGAATTATGGTGTGACATTTCCGATGATGTCAAAAATAGAAGTGAACGGAGCAAATGAAGAACCTCTATATACTTTTTTAAAGAATGAAAAAGGTGGTTTGCTAGGCAAATCCATCAAGTGGAATTTTACGAAATTTTTGATTGATAGAGAAGGTAATGTAGTGAAAAGATTTGCACCAAGTGTAGAGCCTAAGGACATCAAAAAAGTTATCGAAATGATGATTTAATAAAAGTACATTATTTTCAGACAATTTATGTAATAAAGTTGGAAATATTTTCAGAAAGTTTAAAAAATATGTTTACAAAGTAATAAACTATGGTATAATGAGAGTAAGATAAATCATTAAAGATTATCTTACTCTTTTCTACTTTCCTAGGAATTGAGATAGAAGATGGTAACAGAAAGTTGTTTTTGTATCAAGCAAGGAGATGAAAGAGATGATTCCACCAAAAAGGTAAGTATTTTTAATCAACTTATTAAAAACTCTACTGTTATAAGAAAAAGTTTTTTCTTTGATGGTTTTAGTATAGAGGATGGAATTATTTTGAAGTTGAAATGCAATTTGAAGGAGATGTTTCCACCTGAAGCATAATTGTATGATTTAAGACAACTGAATATGAGATTGTTGATATGGAAGAACCGCTTGATATTGAAATCCTGTATATGATTTAAGATTTGTTGAGATTTCACTTGTTAATAGTGGTTTCGGTATCACCGGAAAAATACTGATGGAGCAGATTTTATCATGGTATGACAATCAAAAACTCCAAGAAATATGAATTTTGACTTTATGTCAAATATAGATGAAAGAGTCTAAAATATGGAAAAAGAACAAATCAATTAGAAGGCTATCGGTTGTAAAGAATCGATAGCCTTTTTGTTTTCTAAAAGAGTTGATGAACTTCAATTCGAAAGACGAAGAAAAGGCAATAAGTATTTATTTTTTTGAGAGGATGGTATTTTTATATGTATTAAATTTATAGGATAAAAAGTGATCATAAAAAGCTCTGTATTCTAAAACAATGTGTAGAGATAAAATGTCAAGGAACGAAGAGGGAAGATGGAGAGTAAGTGATGATAAAAAAGCTGTGTATTGAAAAATGTGTAACAAAAAACCATCTGTTTCGAGATGGTTTGAATGTTTTATGATTGTTGTTTGCTTTTTAACAGTATCATACGTTTGAATCGTATCTGTGATTTTTTCATCATAAGGCACAAATTGATACTTTGATTTCCGTTATCCACAGTAGTATAACAGACCTTTTTTGTTTGCATTCTTTGGGTGTTAGATTCACTACTATACACGCAATAAGCGGTTGGTAACGTCTTTGATTTTATGTTTTTCTTTTTCCCGATCCATCAATACGAAGGTAAATAAAATTTCGTTGTTTACTTCATCATAACCGTATGCAAATGTCATAAAAGCATAGCAATTAAAGAATATTTTTTTCATTTCACTATGACTGAATTCGTCCAATTCCTCCATGGCAAGGTTTATTTGTTCTTCATCCGGAGCGGACTGTTGCTCAAAGGTCGGAATATCGGTTACTTTGCAGGAAAGACGAAGTCCGATAGCATCTTCTCTACCTGTTGCTTTGGTAAGGTCGGTTTTGAGATGAAATGGTGTGTTGCCTACTATTTTTTGTGCAACTTCTTCAGAGCTTATAATTTCTTCCCCAATCGTTTGGTACATAACATTCTCTCCTTTTTGGATTGATTATCAAAAATTGAAAAGATACTTTTTGAATGGATTATTAGTTAGATAGCAAGTTTTGTGGCAAGCGTGTCAATCATCCTGTTTCTATTGTAGAGTGCTCTTTTCCTTGTTGTGGGAAGTTTTGTTTTTCCTAAAAGGTTCTAACTGATAAAAGTACTCTACCATGTATGCTTACAAGAAGTATCTAATGAAACTTGTGTGTTAAAACTGTTTATCTGTAGTATCCATCTGTATCTTTCGGTACTATCAATGCCATAATAATATATGGGAAAAATCCAACTCCGAAACAAAAGACAGAGATGGCCCAAACTAATCGAACGATAGTGCTGTCTATTCCAAGATATTCAGCGAGTCCCCCACATACTCCGGCAATTTTTTTGTCAGTTTGAGATAAATATAATTTCTTTTCCAAGAGAAACGACCTCCTTTTATTGTTCTTGATATGTTTGTTACAACAAAAATCGATTGAGCCATTAAAAAAGGGCTATCCTTGATTCTGTCATATTGGTTGAGTTTATGCAAAAAACAAACCAATCTCTTAGCAGATTGTCTTTGGTTTTTCGTACGATATCTTTATATACTACCTTTTTTTTCCTTATTATGCAATATGTTTGGGTAGATAAGGAAATATTTGTTGACTGTACAAAGTTGATTCAAAAAAGATGTACTGCAAATTAAGCCATACATAAAAAAAGAACTTACCAAAGGTAAGTTCTCTTATCATCTCTAGTCTACTGTATATGGTAGTAAAGCGATGTTTCTAGCACGTTTAATTGCTAATGTCAATTTTCTTTGTGCTTTTGCAGAAGTTCCTGTTACTCTTCTTGGAAGAATTTTTCCTCTTTCAGAGATGTATTTTTTCAAAAGAGCAACGTCTTTGTAATCAATTGTATTGATTTTATCTCCGGCAAATGGATCTGCT
The DNA here is from genome assembly GCF_057248345.1 of Filifactor sp. Lineage (NCBI taxonomy): Bacteria > Bacillati > Bacillota > Clostridia > Peptostreptococcales > Filifactoraceae > Filifactor > Filifactor sp. The sequence continues at coordinate 23,926 of NZ_DBHIIC010000003.1, forward strand.
TTTTTTCTTTTTCTAACGTTTCCTTTTTGGAATGCCATTATATTTTTCCTCCTTCTTTTAGAATGGTACGTCGTCGTCCTCTAACTCACGATATCCTTCCGCATCAAAACCTTTCGGTTCATAAGAATTTGGAGAGGATTGTGATGTGTCGCCATATCCGGATGGTTCAAATACCGGCACGGCTCCTCCTTGATAGTTTTGGTAATTAGATTGGACACCTGTCGGTCTGCTGTTATTTTGATTGCGTTCTCCCCACTCAAGGAATTGAACATTTTCAGCAATGATTTCTGTTGTATATCGTTTTTCTCCGTTTTGAGTTTCATAGCTTCTGTTTTCAATTGTACCTTTGATTCCTACTAATCTACCTTTAGCAAGATAGTTGGCACAGTTCTCAGCTTGTTTTCCCCAAACAACGATATTAAAGAAATCGGTCATTCTTTCTCCGGATTTTGAAGTATATGGTCGGTCTACGGCGATTGCAAAATTTGCTACAGCTTTTCCTGTAGATGGAATGTATCTAAGTTCCGGATCCCTAGTAAGTCTTCCTATCAGTACTGCAATATTCATATAAAACCTTCCTTTCTGTTTGAATGATTAGTCTTCAATATTTACAATCATGTGACGAATAACAGCATCGCTGATTTTAAGATTTCTGTCGATTTCTTTTGGTACATCAATACCTGCTTTGAAGCTGATCAATACATAGTATCCATCTGTGAAATCTTCAATTTCATAAGCAAGTTTACGGTTTCCCCATACATCGATTTTTTCGATTTCAGCTTTACCTTCTTCAACGATAGCTTTTACTTTTGCTAATACAGTTTCTTTTACGTCTTCTTCTAAATTTGGTTTCAAAATATAAATTAATTCGTAATTTCTCACTTTCAGTCACCTCCCTTTGGACTTTAACGGCTCTTGCGAGCAGAAAGATGCAACAATTTTGGTAGAGTTGTATCTTTTATGAGATACAAAAAATTGTAAGCTAAAGTATTGTATCACAAAATACTATTGTTCACAAGTAAAGTCTTGATAAATTTTAAAAAGATACATACTTGTCCGTATTACTTGTACTTGAATATTCGCTTGCAACTTAATGTTAAGGAACATCGACAGGAAAGACTTTTAACACCTTATTTCCTTTTATATAGATAGTATAGTAGCCATCAAATCTATTTTCTTGCACACCTTTACGGAATTCGCTCTCATCCACTTTTTTTAGGAAGTCAGACTCATCATAAAGAATATATAGTTTGGTGTCCTTATCAACGGTAAGAGGAATTTGTTCTTCTTTCTCATTATAGACATAGTATCCGTTTTCGAAGTTCATATCATTCACTCCGAGGGCTTGGAGTTCAGTGATTCTTTGTTCATCAGACTCATTTACCCATTCGGCTTCATCGTAATAATAGTTTCCGTCATGGTAGCTGAGAATCACAAATTTTTCTTCTAATTGAGGAGGTTGTATCTCACGATATTCTAACGGAATCCAAACACCGCCCTTATCCATATCTTTTGTGATTTTAACCTCATCAATAGAATCATCACGATAATAAACTTTGGCAATTGCGTTGTTTTCGTCAATATCGTCAACCACTATGAACCCGTCTTCTTCTTCCGAATAGTCCCAAAATTTGTCTGTGGTAAAGGCATATAAACTATAGATTGCGGCTTTCTGATCAAATTTACCGAAATCATTAAATTCGACATAGAATTTTAGCGATTCGTCGTCCAAGACGACCGGTTTCCACTCAACTTCCTGTTGAGTTGTAGTATTTGTAGGAGTACATCCTACTATCACGGTTATCAAAAAAATACTGAAGAAACAAATTCTGATGTATTTTTTGAGGTTTGCATACTTTTTCATCATTCATCCTCCTCTCTTTTGGTCATAATATGAATATTATGTTTTCCAACTGTTATAAAATCGCTTATCTATTCTCATTATACTATGAAATGTGTTTAAATTGTATCAAAAAAACAGAATAAATCGAATGATGTGTTAAAAGAGAGGGATTATGATGAGAAAATTCAGATATTATTGAGGAATTTTTATAAAAAATAGATTGCTTACTTCATAGAATATTGTTATACTTAGAACAGGAATTAATATCTTAATAAGCCATCGGCATTTTAGTCGGATAAGATTAAAATGTCAGGGGATATTCTTTATTACAAAGAATATCTCTATTTCTTACATACTGTGGGAAAATGGTCGCTTCTATTTTTGGTATTGAACTTATAAACATTAGGAGGGCATTATGGATTTTATTATTAAAACAATGATGGCATTTGCCGGATGGTTTTGGGGACCGCCAATTCTAATTTTAATCGGTGGTGGTGGTATTTGGTGTACATTGCAATTGAAAGCATTACAAATTACAAAATTCCCTTATGTTTGTTCTCAAACATTCGGTAAAATGTTTTCAAAACCGGATTCTAGCGATCCGAACGCTGTATCACCATTCTCAGCTGCAGTTGCAGCTCTTGCATCAAGTATCGGTGCATCTAACATTGTAGGAGTACCGGTTGCGATTGCATTCGGTGGACCTGGAGCTATCTTCTGGATGTGGATTCTTGCAATCTTAGGTTGTGCAACAAAATTCGTGGAAATTGTTTTAGGGGTTCATTATCGTGTAACAAACGACAAAGGAGAACACTCCGGAGGACCTTTCTATTACTGCTCTAAAGGGCTTGCAGAATTGGGCTTTGGAGGAATTGGTAAATTCTTCGGATATTGGTTCGCATTCATTCTTATGTTAGAATTGATTCCATCTATTGCAACACAAGGTGCATCCGTTGTTCAAAATGTGGTAACTCTTTTACCTCAAGCAGTACAAGAAAATGCAGATCAATTACAATATTTCAGATATGCAATTATTGGAATCGTAACTGTATTGGTTCTACTTGTAATTGCAGGTGGATTCAAACGTATTGCAAGCGTTACAGATAAAATGGTACCTTTCATGGCAGGTATCTATATCATTGCTGCATTTGGAATTTTGATTATCAATGCAGGACATATTCCTGGCGTTTTAAAAAGTATCTTTGTAGGAGCATTCAGCGGACATGCAGCAACAGGAGCTTTCGCAGGTGCTACTGTTAAATTAGCTCTTCGTTGGGGAGCTGCTCGTGGGGTATATTCTAATGAAGCAGGTATGGGTACTGCGCCTATCGCTCACTCTACTGCAACAGTAGATCACCCTGTAAGACAAGGTCTATGGGCTATCTTTGAAGTAGTTGTAGATACATTGATCGTATGTTCTGTAACAGCATTGACTGTATTGGTATCCGGAACTTGGAAGTATGTTGATTCCAGCAACGCTGCAGGATTGCCATCTATGGCGTTTAGAGCAGTGTACGGTCCTGCCGGAGACGTACTTGTAACAGTATGTGTTACTTTATTCGTATTATCAACTATCATCGTAATTGCATTCTATGGAGAAAAACAAGCAGAATTCTTATTCGGCTCTAAATTCTCTAGATACTGGAAATATATCTATGTAGTAGCAATCTTGGGTGGACTTTATCCACACTTGGGAGTATTGTTCGATATCACTGACGTATTCTTGGCTTTGATTATCATCCCTAACATGATTGCAGTAATTGCATTGGCACCAAAAGTAAGAAGACTTACAAAAGAATACTTCAACACACCTGGTAAATATTATTTAGCAGATGTTGCAGCAAAAAAACAAAAATAACAAAAATTAACCAAATAAAATAGAAGCGAGAAAAGTGGAAAGAATATCTTTCCACTTTTTCTTTTTACATCTTTTATGAAAACCAAGACATGGATGGAGTACAGATGGATAATGGAAAAAATCAACGATGGTATTGAGAGAAAAAATAGAATAAGTTAGTTGGAGGCACAGTACATAGGATGATAAGATATGACAACAGAAGTGTTGTGTAGACAGTGGATGAGTGATGATAGACGTGTTCTCTGATTCAGTCATATCAGCAATCTTTTCTCTTTATTGAGAAGCGTTTGGAAATGAGGATAATAGGATATATGGCAGAACAAAGATTGATACGAAGGAAAATGGTTGTTGAAAGTATCGTTGCTGAAGTTGATTTGTATGACAGTTGGCAGGACGGATTTTTGACAATATTGTACAAAACAAGAAGTCTGTTCTATTATAATGTAAAGCTACATCAGCTCCCTATTTTGAATCAGATAGAGAGAGTGAACTTCTTGTCATATTTTTGCATACAAGTAGAGTTTTAAGACAGAAATGATTGATTTTTCATTGATACGAAGGAAAATGGTTGTTGAAAGTATCGTTGCTGAAGTTGATTTGTATGACAGTTGGCAGGACGGATTTTTGACAATATTGTACAAAACAAGAAGTCTGTTCTATTATAATGTAAAGCTACATCAGCTCCCTATTTTGAATCAGATAGAGAGAGTGAACTTCTTGTCATATTTTTGCATACAAGTAGAGTTTTAAGACAGAAATGATTGATTTTTCATTGATACGAAGGAAAATGGTTGTTGAAAGTATCGTTGCTGAAGTTGATTTGTATGACAGTTGGCAGGACGGATTTTTGACAATATTGTACAAAACAAGAAGTCTGTTCTATTATAATGTAAAGCTACATCAGCTCCCTATTTTGAATCAGATAGAGAGAGTGAACTTCTTGTCATATTTTTGCATACAAGTAGAGTTTTAAGACAGAAATGATTGATTTTTCAATGTGACGAGCGTATAATACTTTTCGGTAATAAAAAACTGAATAGTCCGGTATCTTGATAAAGAACTGGAACGAAAGGAGAAAAGAAAATGCAAGAAGTATCAAAAAAAGGAATGTCCACTCGCCAACTGACGGTAGTCGGAATGCTTGGGGCAATTTCTGCAGTGTTGGGCTTTACGCCATTGGGTTTTATTACGATAGGTGCTATTTCGGTTACGACAATGCATATTCCTGTTATTGTCGGAGCGATTTTGGAAGGGCCTATGATTGGTATGATGGTAGGATTGTTATTCGGAATCGTATCTATGGTAAGAGCGTTTCTGATTCCGTTACCTACATCTTTTATTTTTTGGAATCCGTTGATTTCGATTTTGCCAAGAATCTTAATTGGTTTTGTTACCTACTTTGTATACCATACCATTTCAATTCGTATGAAAAATGATTCTGTTGCAATGTCTGTTGCAGCATTTGTCGGAACATTGACAAATACAGTCGGTGTATTGGGTTTGGGATATTTGTTGTATAGTGGGAAATTGGCTGAAAAGCTCGATATATCAACATCAGCAGTAGCTACTTTGTTTACCGGAGTTGCAATTCAGAATGGAATCCCTGAGGCGATTCTATCAGTAGTGATTACTGTTGGAATCTGTAAAGCAGTGTTGAAAGCAAAAAGAATTTAGAAAAAGAATATCAAGTAGATAGAAATGAGATTTAGATAACAATAAAATTCGAACAGAGATACAATTTGAATAGATGTAGCGTTTGTTTTGAATAGAGTTTGAATAACAATGACGTTTTATAAAAGCCACTGAAAAAACTAGTGGCTTTCTGTATTCTTCTGTAAAATTTTTGCAAGGTTTGAAAGTTGTATTGAAGTTACGATAGTATTGATTTTTCAATAGTAAAAAGAGGTTTAAAGTTAGAATTATAATTATAATTGTTATCCAATCTTAAAAGAGGTATGAAGATAGAATAGCAATCATGACTCAATATTAAAAGAAAGAGTGTTTGATTTAGTAAGGTGGCAATATATCTAGTAGAATCGGTTTGTGTTTTTCCATCAAAAATCAATTCAGTCTGAACAACGAGGATGATATTTTGTGGTATCTCCTTTGTCAAACAAGACTTTTCTAAAACATTTTTTTATGTTTCTCATTTTATGAAGTGAAATTCCAAAAGTCAAAAAAATAACATTAGGAGAATCCTAATGTTATTTTTCATTTCAATGCAGATACGATTGTATAATGATTAGATTAAGAATGCTGTTCTTCACTTAGGGAAGACAGTTTTTGTTTTCTTAAGATGGATAGAATCAGCAGGATGGATACTATTAGAGTTACCAGTTCTGAGAAGAACGAAGATAACCATAGTAAGGTATCTTTTTGTAAGTATGTCGCTACGGAAAGTGCCATCCAAATAAAGAGGAATCCTCTTGAAATTGCGATGATAAGAGAGTGTTTTGCATACCCGATTGATGCAAAATAACCGGAAATCAATAAATTGAATCCAATCAATAGGAATGACGGTGCGAAGTAGAACAGAGCTTTTTGTGTATAGGCGAACAGTTCTGCATGTTCTGTACGAATGAAGATACCGGTCAGTTGTTGATGGAATAATAGGCTGATGACATAGAAGGTCAGAGACAATCCTAATATTCCTATGAAAGAAAATTTTAGAAATTTATGGTAGGAATCCGGATCTTTTTTTCCATAATAAAAACTTACCAGAGGTTGCATACCTTGCGTCAGACCAATCATGGACATACTGACAAATAGATTGAGATAGGAGAGTACAGTGTAGGAAATCAATCCTGTTTCTCCGATTACTTTTATAATATGGTTGTTGTATAAGAAAATGATGACACCGGTAGAAATTTCGGAGATAAAACTTCCAAATCCGATGAATAGAATTTTGCCGTAAATTTTGAAATTCCATTCAAATTTTTGAAATTTTAACACAGAACGTTTTGATAAAAAGTGTGTCATAAATAATGCAGTTGAGAATACCTGAGCGATACCGGTTGCCCATGCTGCTCCTGAGATACCCCAGTGAAAGACTCCGACAAAAAGATAGTCTAATAGAATGTTGGTAAATGCGCTCAGCAAAACACCGATGGTTGCCAGTGCAGGAAATCCATCCGTTTTAACGAGTACTTCCAAATTGTAAGAAATAATGAAGAAACTGTTGAATAACAGGATGATCTTTAGATAGGTGGTAACATCATCAATAATAGATGGGGTTGCACCTAAAAAATTTGCCAATTGTGTAATATTTAATCGACATAATACATATAAAAAGATAGAGAACAGCAATTCCACTACAGTAGTGAATGTAAAGAGTGTATTTGCTTTTTTATGATTGTTTTCTCCAAGTGAAATTCCAACTAAGGTCGCTGTTCCGGTAGAAAATAAAATTGCAATCGAAAAAATTCCGTTGATGAATGGGAGAACAACATTGATAGCAGAAAGTGTTTGTTCTCCGACAAATTTTGCAACGAAAAAGCCGTCTACTATGGTGTAGATTGAAAAAACCCACATGGATGCAATAGACGGAATGACATATCGTAAAAACAATTTTTTTTGTGCGTTGATAGTAAAACCTCCATTCAAATTGCTTTATGTAAAAATAATCTTGTATGAGAGTATCTGACTCTCTTGAAAAAACGTTTCATAGGATACTCCTACTATATTGTTCATCATAGCACAGAATAAAAAATATAGCAATTTTCCGGCAGCAGTCATCTTTTTGTGTGATTGATACAAGGGATTTGTTAGAGAGAAAAGCAAAACATGGGATAAAAAGAACTGTTAGATGAAAGAATATCGTTTTTATAAAAATAGCAATCCCAATTATTTTAAGTTGAATAACTGAAATTGCTATTTGATTCTATCTATTATCTGTTTGTTCCGTAGAATGCCATACATAAGGCGCCCGGTCCGGTGTGGGATGCAATCACAGGTCCCATTTGAGAGAGCAAGATATTAGGTTGGTGTTGTTTTACCGGTTCTTGTTCTTTCACAAGTTGTTTTAGTTTCAAAGCGTCTTCTTCTGCATTTGCATGGAAGATGATGATTTCGCTATGTTCTTCAGGAAGCCATTTTTTATTGAGGTTATCGATGGCATTTTTATATTTGGCTTTGTTTCCCCTGCATTTTTCTTTCAAGTCCAGTGTACCGTTCTCAGTTATATAGAGAATAGGTTTGACATGCAGAAGATTGCCGACGGAAGCAAGCACAGGATTGATTCGACCTCCTTTTGCCAACTGTGTCAGATTGTCGATACTAACCCAATGGATGAGGTGTTTGGATCCTTTTTCTTCTACCCATCGTTTGGTTTCTTCCAAGGTTGCTCCGTTTTTTCGCATTTGACAGGCAAGATATACAACAAGTCCTTGTCCACAGGATGCGCTTAGAGTATCTACTGTATCCATTGTTACATTCGGAAATTCTGCACGAAGTTGGTTGATAGCAATAATGGATGCGTTGAATGTTCCACTCAATCCACCTGAAAAACCGATATACAAGAAATCTTTCCCCTCTTTTGCAAAAGGAAGGAAATACTCATAGAATTGATGTGGTGTGGTTTGACTGGTGTTTACAGAGCTGTTTTTCTTTAATTTGGCATAGAATTCATCTAGTGACATTTGTCGAAAATCGTAGTAATGCATATACTCGACACCGTCAATATGAAAACTCATCGGAATAACGGATATATTTAGTTCTTCAACTTGATTTGGCATAAGGTCAAAATTAGAATCTGTCAAAATTTCAAATGTTTCTCTCATAGAAAATCTCCTTATATAATATAGTATTTATTTTCCGATACAGAAATTTTTGAAGATAGTATCTAACAAATCTTCCGATACGGTTTCTCCTGTAATTTCTCCAAGATAGGTCCAACAATTTTTGAAGTCTGTTTCCAAAATATCGAGAGGAAGTGCCGATTCTATGGATTCGAGTGCATCTTCGCTGCTTTTAATGGCGTTAATCAATGAGTTTTTATGGCGCACATTGTTTAACATTCCATCGTTTGAAATAATGACCTGTCCTTGAAATACAAGTTCTTTAATCTGTTCTTTTAAGGTTTCGATTCCAATCTTTTGTGACATGGAGGTTTGAATCATCATCTCATTTCGGATAGAATTCTCCTCGTTTGGATTCCAAACAGAAGGCAAATCTGTCTTGTTGAGTAAAATGATTCTTTTTTTACCTTTACTTTGTTCCAAAATGATTGCGTCTTCTTCTGTGAGTGGACGACTTAAATCGAGTAGAACAAGGACTAAATCTGCCTGTTGCATGATTTCTTTGGAACGAGTGACTCCGATTTGCTCTACGATGTCGTCGGTATCTCGAATACCGGCAGTATCGATGATTCGAAGAGGAACCCCATCAATGGTAATCATTTCTTCGATAACATCACGCGTAGTTCCTTCGATATCAGTGACAATGGCACGTTGTTCCTGTAATATTTCATTCAAAAGGGATGATTTGCCGACATTAGGTTTTCCGATAATAGCAGTTTTCAGTCCTTCTTTGAGCAATCGTCCTGTTTCAAATGTTTGAAGTAGTTGTTTCATTTCTGATTGGCAAACAAGCATACTTTCTTTTAATTCTTCGTAGGTGACTTCCGGCGTATCTTCTTCCGGAAAATCGACAGCAACGGTGATTTTTGCAACATCTTCGGTCACTTTGTTTCGAATCGTTTTTATTTTGTTGGAAATGCTGCCCTGTAATTGATTTTGGGCAACAAGAAAACTCTTTGCCGTCTGCGCAGAAATAATGTCTTTGATTGCTTCTGCCTGTGACAAGTCGATTCGACCGTTTAAGAAGGCTCTTTTGGTGAACTCACCGTGTTCTGCCATTCTTGCACCGTTTTCCAATACCCATTCCAATATCATTTTAGTTGCAATCATTCCACCATGGCATTGAATTTCGACAATGTCTTCTTTTGTATAAGTGTGAGGTGCAGGCATATAGACGGTAAGAACCTCATCGACAATGATGTCGTCTTTTACAATATGTCCATAACATAATGTACGTGGATAATCCTCCATCTGTTTTTCTGAGATGGAGCGAAAGACTTTTTTTGCAATTTCCAAGGAGTGTGTACCGCTGATTCGGATAATTCCGATTCCACCTTCACCGGTTGCAGTAGCAATTGCTGCAATTGTATCATCTATAAACATAGTTATTTCCTTCCAAATGTAATAATTGTATTTTTTTATCCAATCCTCCGGCATAGCCTACGAGAGTTCCTTTACTTCCTATCACTCTGTGACACGGAATCAGGATGTTGATGGGATTTTTGTTGTTTGCCATACCAACTGCACGAGATGCCTGTTTGTTTCCGATAGCAACGGCAATCTCTTGGTATGTTTTGGTGCTTCCGTATGGAATCTGACAGAGTTGATTCCATACAGTTTCCTGAAACGGAGTACCTTTTGCACAAAAGGGAACCGTAAAGTTGGTTCTTTCTTTGCTGACATATTGGAGTAGTTGCAAATGCAATTGTTTTAAAAGAGCGGTTTCTCTTTGTTCCGGAATTTCAGAGGAAAAGAAAGATGAGACATCTCTCCATGAAAGATGTGTAATACAGTCTTTTGTTGCAACTGCTGTAACTGTGCCGATAATGTCCAATGTATAAGTCTGATAATAGTTCATAGGTTTTCCTTTTTATCATTTCTAATAATGTATTTCAAAAAAGAGTTAGTTTCATCTTACCATATAATGGTCTTTTTGCAAGATAAGAATGATGATTTGACAGAGAGTTATCTTTTGAAAATGGAGTGTATGGATAAAAAATCTTATAAGATTTTTTATCCATCTGAATTAAAAAAAGGTTATTGCCCTTAGTGACGGACAATAACCTTAGATGTTGTTGTTTTTATTCTTCCGAATCTTCGGCAATTTGTGGAACTCTTTTTTCTTTTTTCAATGCGATAACAACTCTACGATAAGGATCTTTGCCTTCACTGTAAGTTGTTACGTAAGGGTCGTTTTGCAATACAGAATGTGCGATTCTTCTGTCATAAGGATTCATTGGATCCAATTTTACACTTCGTTTATATTTTGCCACTTGTCGAGCCATTTTCTTTACATAGGTTGTAAGAGATTCTTCTCTCTTTTCACGATAACCTTCGACATTTATCATGATTTTTTGGTATTCTTCCAATTGTTTGTTCACTACCAAAGTAGTCAACATTTGTAATGCATCTAAGGTGTCTCCACGACGACCGATGAACAAGGATGCATCTTCTCCTTCTACATCAACACGCAAAATATCTTCTTCGTCTTTTTCACAAGTAAAAGAACAATCGGCATTGGCAACTTCAAACAGTCCGTTCAAAAATTCTGTTGCAAATTCTTGTGCACGAGTATCTTCAAGCTCAGTCACACGAATATGACATTCTTTTTTTCCGATAAATCCTAAAAAACCTTTTGTTGCCTCTTCAATCACTTCAACTTCAAGGCGTTCCATTGGAACATTTAATTCAGCCATTGCTTTTGCAATTGCTTCTTCTTTTGTTTTTGCAAGCACTTCAATTGTTCTCATCCTTATTTTCTCCTTTCGATAGCTTGAGTATCCTTTTCTTTTGACATGGTAATACGCTCTACAACTTTACGTTGTGCGATAGAAAACAGAGTTGATACGGCCCAGTAGATAGAAAGACCTGCAGGGAAAGAACGTCCCCACCAAAAAATCATCAATGGCATCATATACAACATAGTTCTTTGCATACTTTCGCCCGGATTTTCCTGTTGATTTTGTTTTCCGTCTTTTTCTTTTTTCTTGTCATTCTTCAACATAGTCATCTTAGTATCAATGAATGTTGCTGCAGCAGCAACAATAGGAAAGATGAAAGGAACCGCAAAACCACCGATGGTAATAATGTCGGGGCTGCTTAAGTTTTTAAGCCATAAGAAACTGGTGTCGGCAACTTGAAATAGAGCTTCAGAGCCGAATACATATTCTACAGGATTACGCAATGCACGGAATAAAGCAAATAAAATAGGCATTTGCACAAGCAACGGTAAGCAACCCATCATCGGATTGACACCATGTTCTTTGTAAAGTTGGGTTGTTAGTTCTGCCTGTTTTTGTTTATCTTTCGGATATTTCTTCTGAATATCTTGAATCAACGGTTGGATTTTGTTCATTTCCATCATCGATTTATTTTGGGATAGGGTAAGTGGTAACATTGCCAGTTTCACGATAATCGTAAAGAATATAATGGCAAGTCCATAGTTTTGAGTTGCGGTATAAGTCATTTTTAAAAGCATACCGAGTACTTTTGCAATTGGTGTTGTCAACTGATAATCCTCCTAAGATTTCCATTTTTCAGGCACGGGGTCATATCCACCCTCATGAAACGGATGGCATTTCAAAATTCTTCGAACGGAAAGATAAGTGCCCTTTATCACTCCGAATCGTTCAATGGCTTCTATGCTGTATTGAGAACAAGTCGGCGAAAACCGACAAGTAGGTTGTTTTAGAGGTGATAGAGCCAGTTGATAAAAACGAATTAATGTTATTATAATCTTTTTTAGTATTTTTGTCATCAAATCATCTCGGTTTTGTGAAATAAATGAGTTACAGATTTTTCAAGAGTTGCATAGTCCGCCTCTTTTGCACCGGGACGGACAATAAAAATCATATCATATCCTTGTTTCTTACAAGAGGAGGCTCTTAAGATTTCTTTCAATCTGCGACGTGCCTTATTGCGATAGACTGCTTTTCCAAACTTTTTGGAGATAGAAAATCCGATTCTGTTCTCGGATAATTTGTTTGGCATATAGTAGAATACAAGCTGTCTGTTCGCAAAGGATTTTCCTCTGTTGTATATGGTTCGAAAGTCTTCGTTCTTTTTTAAACTCGAAAAAATCATACGCTACCTCGTTTTTAACACTAATAAAAAAAGGCCACATCTCAACACGCGGCCTTTCTATTACGCAGATATTCTTTTTCTGCCTTTTGCTCTTCTTCTTCTTAATACATTTCTACCGGTTGCAGATTGCATTCTTTTTCTAAATCCATGGACTTTCTTTCTTTGTCTTTTTTTAGGTTGATAAGTTCTCTTCATTTTATCCACCACCTTCCTTTATTATGCAGAACATGATAAGTACAGACAATTTCTGCATTTTTACATTATGGTATTATTATACGGATATCCTCAAAAGATGTCAAGAACTTATTGTTTATATTTTAAATTTTTGTCTGATGAATACCGTTATATTCTATACATATTTATTTTTGTAGCATATAATAGTAAAATATTCAATAAGAAATCAGAGAAGTGTTTGGTATAGGAAGAATAATATCAGATTACAAAAGTGATAAGGAGGCGAAATTGTCGGTGGAACAAGTTTACAAAAAATTTACCGTTGATGAGTTAAAAAACATAGAAGATACTTGGGATATGACACAGCCGATGTATTGGACTGTCAATATCTACGGTACTTATGAAGAGTATTTGAAGTCAGCGGAGATTTTCACATTGGAGCAGAGATATCTGTTGGCAACGACATGGTATTTTTTGGAAGTGAACAACGGAGGACATTGGCAGTTTCTTGAAAATTCCACCGGTATCGTATGGGAAGACGCATTGAACGGCTTTCAGTTGTTCGGGATGAATGAACTTGCACAAAATTTACAAAAAGTTGCAGATTGTTTCGGAGGAAGGATTCCTTATGACAGAGATATGCGTTGTGACAGGATGCAAGAATGGATGCAGGATGAAACAATAGAGCAATTATTGGAAGAGGCGGACAACCTTGTTTATGACTATGAGGGAATATATGAGGATGAGTATGTGAGAGCACATCCGGAAAAATTTGTGTTTGAGGGATGCTATGAAATGAGCTGATGAGTATTTTTTGAAATCGAAGAATTACTGTATGAAGGACAAAAGAAAGATATTTTTGAAAGGGAGATTCCTTTCATTAGATGATAGAGAAAGAGGGGGTATAGTATGACATTATTGGAACAATGCCAAAAATGGTTTAAGGAAGGGGAAGTTGACAAGATTGAGGAAGCGGTGATGAGCCTTTCAAAAGAAGAGAGAACACCTGAGCTTCTAAGTGAGTTGGGAAGAGTTTGGATCTATCGTTCTGCAGATAGCATGATTGAAGGTGAGTGTTGCAGTAGAGCAATTGAAATACTGAAACCGTTGGAACAGGATTTGTCAGACAATCATAGTTATCAGTACAGAATGGGAATGGCGTACGAAGGTCTTCAGCAATATCAACCTGCAAAAAAGCATTTTGAAAAGGCTTTGGAGCTTTTGCCGGAGGATGAAGATACGATAGCGATGATTCAACTTTGTGACAGAATGATGGGCGGTATCTCTTTGGAACCATGGGAAAGATTTTCGATTATGAGAGGTGTTTATCCAAAAGGGAAAGAAGATTTTTCTAAAGAGAACTTAAGAGAGAGATTGGATTCCTTGGAGGATGTCAAGTGCGTTGCATTTGAGTATTCAGAGGATGAGAACTCGGTTTTTTTCAAAGTTGTTTATCAAGACAATGAGTATGACTTCGATATGTTTATGGACGGATTTGATTCGGATATCATGTTTGAGTTACAAAGAAAATATTTTACAAAAGAGGATGAAAGGGAAATCTCCTCGTCAGATACGGCACTGGTTTTGTATACGGAGGTGCAAAAAAATCCGTTGGAAACCATTCATCTTCAGATAAAATTACTGTATGCTTTGGTTCCGGATATGCTTGCAATCTATGCGGAAAGTCAGGAGTGTATGATTAACAAAAGAGAGATTGCCATGGTTGCACAATCCAAAGCAGGACTTCGTCCGATGGATCTCTATCGTGTACAGGCGGTTAAAGGACCAAACGGAGATGTATGGCTTCATACTCACGGTCTGATGCCTCTTGGGATTACAGAACTTGAAATCTTAGGTGCTGACAAAGACAGTGTTGATTCCATGTTCAGTTTAATCAATTCCGTAGCATCTCAGATGATTGAAGATTGTTATAAGGACGATGGGGAGAAAGCTGTTAGTTTTTTTGTTGGAAATTGCTCAGACGAAGATCCGATTGAAGGTTGTTACAATGAGGATGAGGAGAAACCCGTTATCTTTTTTGTTGGAAATTGCTCGGACGGAGATCCGATTGTAGCAAGAATTGTACCTTGGATGTCAGGTATAAAAGAATATGAAGAAGATGGTGTACAGGGTTTGGAAGAGGATCGCCAAAGTTCTCACAACACCTATACAAGTCTGATTTTTCTATACAGAAATGAAGAAGACTTCCATAACGAAATCTTGACAAAGCCTGCTTCTTTTGCCGAAAAAATCGGAGAAAATCCCCTATTTATGTTTGGAACAAAGACAACGGAGATTATGGCAGCGATGGCAAGGGAGAGAGTATCCTATCCCCAAAGAGCATTACAACTTCAACAAAAATCTCAAGATGAGGACATTCGTGTTATTGCAAAAATTGCAGTTGATGTGATGACTGATGAAGGAGAAGAGGCTGTTGAACATGTATGGTTTACGATTGACAGAATCACAGAGAAAGAAATATCCGGAATCCTGTTGCAAGAACTGTTTGGTAATGGTGGTATTGTTCCGGGCGATAGAGGAACGTATCCTCTGTCTCAGTTGACAGACTGGAGTATCAGTTTCAAAGGGGTTTCTATTGATTCGAGAGTTGCTTACTTGCTTGATATTCTACAGAACGATGAACTGTAGGAGAGAAGGGGAGTACGACGGTAAGTAAAGAAGAAACGGACAGTCTGTTCGATAAGATACAGATAAGGAACTGTTGTTTGATGATGCAACAGTTCCTTTTTTTGTGAAATGTTATGATAGGATAAGAAGTCAGATAGACTCTTATCATCGGTATTGTTTTTCTATTTGAAATGAAATAGAGTGAGAGAACAAAGGTGTGGAATAATGTGTAGATAATATTTGTTGAAAGATGCTGAAGATATATTTTATGACAAGTAGAATGATACGATATTCCGTTATCTAAGAATTCTACTCTTAGAAAGAATATGTTTTTCGGGATTGATATACGAAAGTCGGATATTCCTTACATTTTAAGAGATAACGAATGAACAACAACATATTGTCAAAAAAGAACCTCTGTAATCATTACTGTTACAGAGGTTTTATAAAGCATTTATTGGTGGAGACGATGGGAGTCGAACCCATGTCCGAAACCAATTCAGCCTAAGCTTCTACGAGTGTAGTTATTTGTTTTCAATTTCGTGTCGCAATCGCCCAAATAACAAGCTAAAGTTTCACTACTTCCGAATTGTTCCGTACTGTGTCCGGATATCCACAATACAGTTCCCTGCATAGTTGATGTTCAGCTCTAGTCGGCAGGAGGACATAGAGGGAACATAGCCGCACTTAGGCAGCTAATAAATTATTTTCGTTTGCGTTTATATTTAGTTTCTCATAGATTAACGTGTTCTGAGAATTCGCACGACTCGCTACTCAAACCTTCAAAGCCCCGTCGAAACCATTACGCCCCCAAGGTTATAGTCAAAATATCTTTTTACAACATTCGAAAATAATTCAATCTCTTTTTTAAGGTGCATTGATGATACCATACTTGTATCAGTTTCTCAATAGCAAGGTGCAAAATATCATTGAACTGTAATATAATCTTTGATTCCTTCAAATTTTTTCTCTCCGATACCGGAAACGTTTTTGATAGATTCAATATCGGAAAAAGCACCGTTCTGTTCTCTAAAATCAATGATTCTTTGGGATAACGCATCACCAATTCCATTTAATGACTGCAATTCTTCCTTAGTTGCCGTATTGATATTGACAAGAGAGTTGTTTCTACCTCCGTTTGCAGTTGTTGTGCCTATATTGGATGAAGCTTGAACCGAGGAAGTTTCGCCTATTTTGGTAACGACATAGTGTTGTTCATCTTTGACAAATTCTGCTAAGTTGATACTACCGATATCGGCATCTTCCGTAAATCCTCCCACCAGTTCAATCGCATCTTTTAACCTTTGGTTGGAATTCAGCTCAACCACTCCCGGATTTTTGACTGCGCCTGTTACATAGATGACAACAGGAGTTGGATTGGTGGATGCAAGAGAAGCAGGTGTGTTTGTTTGTTGTTCCCCATCGGTGTCGGAATCCGATATGACAGATGAGTCCTGTTGTTCCATAGGAATCGGATAGGTTTTTGGAAAATAGTGTTGTGTTGTCTGTTGAAACAAGGCATAGATGAGGATGGGAACTGTTATGTACAATAAATATCTTTTATCCTTAGAAAATTTTGAAGTCAAGGGAACTCCTCCTTTTATCGAGAACTTATTTCTTAAATAAATATCGTGCTGAGATGGAGTAATTGCCAAACAGGATGTTGTCAGTATGTAGACGAAGTTATGTTTTGTAAAATGATAACAATCTATGTATTTGCTTGTTGATAAGAAACAACTAATCAACAAATAATATGTATAATTTCATTTTAGTATGTTTTGTTTTGAAATACAAGGAGTTTTTATCTCAAGAAGAAACAATATTTTCGCGATTTGATTTTTGATGAACTTTCAACATAAGTGAGTACGGAAATGCCGTTCATTGTAAGAGAGAGTATCTGTTCAAAATTCAAGTAGATTGTAGAGTTGCTCGGTTTTTATGCTATTCTGTTATGACGAAAGAATCGGTAAGAAAATCGCTTTTTCTTTTGATTCTGAGAAATTTGTGATAGAATAATCACAGTATCAATTTAAAATGTAGGAGGAATAGAAGATGTCTGAAGTATTAGCGAAAGTAAATGGCGTAGATATTACAAGAGAAGAGTTTGAAATTATGAAACGCTCCTTGGGAAAAGAAATCTTAAAGAAATTACAAGGAGATGATGCAGAAGATGCATTGTTGGATGAAATGATTAACCAAAAAATGATTTATTTCGATGCAAAGGACAAAAAACTGGATGAAACGGAAGAGTTCCAAAAACAATTGGAAATCTTGAAAGAAAACTTGTTGATTCAATTCGGTGTCAATAAAATCGTGGAAGTGGAACCGATTACAGACGAAGAAAAAAGAGCATTCTATGAAGAACATAAGGATGTTTTTGTAAGAAGTGGAGAAGTGGAAGCTTCTCACATCCTTGTAGATGATGAGGCGTTGGCAAGAGAAATTTATATCAAGATTGACAAGGGAGTGCCTTTTGAAGAATTGGCAGAGAAACATTCCACCTGTCCGTCAAAAACAAGCGGAGGAAGTTTAGGAAAATTCGGTCGTGGACAAATGGTTCCTGAATTTGAAAGTGTAGCATTTGCATTGGAAGAAAATGAGGTTTCCATACCGGTAAAAACACAGTTCGGATACCATGTCATCAGAGTGGATAAAAAATATCCTCAACAACAGATTGAATTTGACTTGATTGAACCGGAAATTGAAGCAACACTTCTTGAGAAAAAGCAACATGAGCAATATGTGAAAGCAATTGAAGAATTCCATCAAAAATATGAGGTTCAAAAATTAAAATAACACAAATAAAAAAGCGCTGAAGAAGGGTATCTTGTTCAGTGCTTTTTTGTTTCTATCTTATATTAGAAATAAAATATATAAGGCAATGCATAGCAGCAGAGCATATCCTAAGTAGGTAATGAATTTTTTGTTATTTTGATGATTGTATAGAATCCCTAAAATAGATGAGATAATTAAAAATACACTTGCTATTTTAGGCAGAAGTGCACTTTGCTTATAGAGGATGGAACAAACAAAGAGCATTGAACTGATGTTAAACACGCGATTGATAATTTTTTTGTTCAGCATGGTGCATTCTCCTTTCAAAATGAGCATTTGTTTGTTTTATGATTGCAGGATTTGAATCTTTGATAATAAGCTTCTTACTCTATCAGTTTCTTACTTTGAAATTTCCATAAGACAGTCAGTTTCATGTATGAGTTATCATTTTCGTTCTTGTTCCGAACAGTTAAGAACATAACGATACAAAAACGAGATAGAATGATTTTCTTATTTTTTGTCACACAAAGTATGCGATACACTTAAAAAAGTGATGTTAAGACTTTGGGAAAGCGTGACTGATTTATGAAACAGTCAAAAATAGAACTTGTAAAGCTTGGGTTCGTCTAACGTTTCATCCATTTCCGATATGAACTTCTCAACTTATGATAAGACCGAATCAGAGATATGTTTCATGATGGAACGGATGATAATAGGATTCTCTTTTTGTATGATTCTCATTATAGCACAGATAAAAATAGATAAGACAGTATTTTTCATGGAAAGAGAGGTTTGATTGGGATTTGAAAGAGGAAGGTATTGAAAAATATATTCCATGAAAAAAGTATCATAGTATGGTAGAATAAGTGCATATTATAAAAGGTAACGATACACATAGGGTGAGAATAGAATCGATTTTTCAAGAACAGCTGAAAGAATGTGGTAGGAGAAAGGAAGGATTATCGATGGCTAAAAAAGTGCAAAGATTTGCGATTGCAAAGAAAAAACTGTTGATATTAGCAGGAATACTATTTTTGTTGTTATTGATTTCTAATCAATTGATTACTTTTGTAACAGATATTATCTGGTTTCGACAAATAGGATATTTGAACACTTATTTAAGAGGTGTGTTTGCTTCTCTGATGCTTGGAATTCCGATATTTCTTTGTGTGAGCTTGCCGGTATATCTTTTTTTCAATCATTTCTATAAAGATTTTTTGGAACATTTTCATATTTTGGAAGATGAAAGTCGACGCAAGTTTGTGAAACGGGGAATTCTTGTGGTATCTTTGGTGATGTCCTTTATTTTTACCAAATTGATGGTAGCAGAAGGATGGATGGATATGCTCAAGGCAATTTACGGTGTTTCCTTCGGTATCGATGATCCGATTTTTCATAAAGATTTGGGATTTTATGTATTTCAACTTTCTTTCATGAGCAAACTGTTACTTTCCTTGTCAGACCTTGTAATGTTGTTATTTTTGACGAACGTTGTGTTCGGATTTTTATTGATTCTGTACTTATCACCGAGTTTATTGAACAGAGAGGAGGAAATGTCCTCCCTATCGTCAGCTCATCCTAAAAACATGATAAAGAGTCCGATTTGGACATTTTTTGTAAAGCGACTTCGTCTTTTTGGAGTATTGTTCTTTCTGTTGATTGCAGGAAGAAGTTTGATGATGTCTTACTTTTTGTTATATTCCAAACGTGGTGCTGTGTTTGGTGCAGGATACACCGATGTTGTCATCAATCTTTGGGTGTATCGATTCGATGCAGTTTTAGCTTTGGTTGCAGGAGCAATACTTCTTGTACGAAAGAAGTTGACAAAAAAATTAGCGATGTCGTTAATTGCAATCATGTTGTTTGTTAACGTGGGAAGTGCTTTTTTAGAGACAGTTGTTCAAAACTTTGTTGTTGCACCGAATGAGTTGTCAAAAGAAAAACCATATATTGAAAATGCAATCAAGTATACCAAATTGGCATACGGATTAGATAAAATTGAAACGAGAGAGTTCGATTTGAAAAATAATTTGACTGCGGAAGCATTATCTCAAAATCAAGAAACAGTCATGAATATCAGTTTGAATGACTACCGGCCTACTAATGAGGCGTTCAACCAATTACAAGGATTGCGGGGTTATTATCGATTCAGTGATGTGGATATTGACAGATATCTATTGGATGGTAATTTGACACAAGTGTTTTTGTCTGTTCGTGAAATGGATAAATCCAAATTGGAGGATAAGGCACAAAACTGGATCAATACAAAGTTGAAGTATACACATGGATATGGACTTGCCATGGCGCCTGTCAATCAATTGACATCGTCCGGACAACCGGAAATGGTGATGAAAAATGTACCGATTCAAAGCGATTATCCTAATTTGGCATTGGAAAAACCTCAAATTTATTTTGGAGAATTGGCAACGGATTATGTTATTGTCAATACCAAAGAATTGGAGTTTGACTATCCGAAAGGTGAATCCAACGAAATGACACAATATCAAGGTAATGGTGGAATTCCGTTGAATTTTGTGAATCGATTGTTGTTTGCGATACGTCAACATGATTTCAAAATTTTGATTTCTGAAAACATCAATTCAGAAAGCAAAATTCTCATCCATCGTGATGTGCTTGGCAGAGTGAAAAAGATAGCACCTTTTTTAAGTTATGACAGTGATATTTATCCGGTTGCAGTAAACGGAAGGGTAATGTATCTTATTGACGGATATACTGTTTCAGAACATTTCCCATATTCTCAACCGATTGTAGATGAAGAGAGTATGCAAGAGATGAACTATATCCGTAATTCATTCAAGGTAGTGGTAGACAGTTATGATGGGGATGTATCGTTCTATGTTTTGGATGAAACCGATCCGATTGTCAAAACTTATGCAAAAATTTTTCCCGACCTGTTCAAGCCTATCGATGCTATGCCGTCAGGAATCAAAGAACATTTGAGATATCCTCAACAGTTGTTTGATATTCAGTCAGAAATTTATTCGACCTATCATATGAATGATTCTCAGGTGTTTTATAATCGTGAAGATCAATGGAGTATCCCTTCCGAATTTTATGGTGGAGAGGAGAGTAAGATGGAATCTATCTATTCTACCTATCGAATTCCGGGAGAAAAACAGGCAGAGTTTCTATTGAGTATTCCATATACTCCAAAAGCAAAACAAAATTTGACCGGATTGCTGATTGCAAGAAACGACGGAGAAGAATATGGAAAATTGATTCTATATCGTATGCCGAAAGATAAGATTGTAATTGGACCACAACAGATGGAAGGCAAGTTCAGTAACAATGATAAAATATCTAAAGATTTGTCCTTGTGGAACAGTAGAGGTTCTGAAGTGTTGAGAGGTCATATATTGACAATTCCGATAGATGACAGCTTGCTCTATATCGAACCACTTTACATTCGTGCATCGGGAGAAAATGCGATTCCTGAAGTAAAACGAATCATGGTAGGATATAAGGATCAAATTGTAATGGAAGAAAGTCTTTCCAAAGCATTGGAACAAATTTTCACATCAGATGGAAAAGAGATACCTGAATCAAACCATACTGTTTCCAGAATAGGTGAGATTACAACGATGAGTGAGAAAATTCAAGAAGCGGGTATCAAGTATAAAGAGGCACAAGAAGCACTTCGAAACGGATCTCTTTCAGAATATCAACAGAAGGTGGATGAGATGGGTGCTTTGATTGAAGAGTTGGAGAAACAAGAGGAGATTCGTTGAACATCCGTTGATTGAAAAAATGTAAAAAACAGTTATAATAGAAATGATAAAAGATGATAATTTTTTTCATATAGAAAATGAGGATAGAAAGAATAGGTGAAATGATGAACCATCAGGAAATCAGAAAAGTATTAAAAACCGTTTTGAAAGATGATCAAATTTCCGAGAAAGAGAGTATGAAAAAACACACTTCCTTTCGTATCGGAGGAAATGCGGATTTTTTAGTACTTCCAAACAGTATTGCAGAGTTACAACAGTTGATGAGAAGGTTAAATGAAAATAAGATTCCGTTCTTTGTAATGGGAAATGGAACAAATTTATTAGTAAGAGACAAAGGAATTCGTTCCGTTGTGATTAAGTTGGCGAGAAATATCAGTGGTTATGGTATCCGAGGAACGGATATTTTTGCAGAAGCCGGATTATCTCTTTCTGCTTTGTCCAGAGTCATTTTAGAGGAAGAATTAGCAGGATTTGAATTTGCAAGTGGGATTCCGGGTACCATAGGTGGAGCGATTGTGATGAATGCCGGTGCTTACGGTGGAGAAATGAAAGATATTGTAAAATCGGTATTGGTAATGGATGAAAAAGGATTGATTTTTGAAATCAAAGCAGAAGATATGGAGTTTGGATATCGTACCAGTATTGTGTCCAAAAAGAAATTGATTGTGCTTGGAGCAACATTTTCTTTAGAGAAGGGAAATCGACAAGAAATTCAGAAAAAAATGGATGATTTTGCATTCCGTAGAAATACGAAACAACCGATACAGGATGCGTCTGCCGGCTCTACCTTCAAAAGACCGGAAGGATATTTTGCCGGAAAATTGATTGATGATAGCGGTTTGCGTGGAGTATCTCACAGGGGGGCGCAAGTTTCTCAGTTGCATTGCGGTTTTGTTATTAACAAGGGCGATGCAACTTGTGAAGATGTGTTGGAGTTAATCAATATGATTAAAAAAACGGTATATGACAAATTCCAAGTCTCTTTAGAAGAAGAGGTGAGGCTAGTTGGAGAAGAATAGATTTGTGCAGACAGCAGAGTATCATACTCATACATTCTACAGCGATGGGAAAGGTACCATGGAACAAAACGTTCAGATGGCACGAAAGATAGGACTGAAGACAATCGGAATTTCCGATCATGGATATCGCCACATGGGCTTTGGTGTAAAATATAAAGAATATCCAAAAATGAAGGAAGAAATTTTGAGATTGCGTGAAAAATATCCTGATATTGAAATTTTGTTGGGAGTAGAGGCGAATATTTTGGATGATAGTGGAGAAATTGATGTAGACGATTTTATCTTACAGTATGTTGATTATGTGATGGCGGGGTATCATTTCGGTTCTTCCATCACTAAAATAAGAGGTCTTCGCAATCATATCTGTAACTATATCAAACCACTCAAAAATTTGGAGATAGAGTATAATACAAGAGCATTGATCAATGCGATGAAAAGAAACAATCTGTTTATTTTGACACATCCCGGTGATAAAGGAAGAATTGATACTCTAGAGGTTGCAAAGGTTGCCAAAGAAACGAATACCATTTTGGAAATCAATACCCACCACCCTAACTTAAGTGTTGAGCAGTTGAAATTGATTAAGGATATGGATTTGAAATTTTCCGTTGGAGCAGATGCGCATCATCCGACACATATCGGGATATTGGATCGGGCGTATCAGAATATTTTGCAGTCAGGAGTATCCGTTGACAAGATTATCAATTTAGAAGAACGATAGAAACAGAGTAGATTTTGCAGTCGGCAGATAGGAGGATACGATGAAGACAATTATTGTAACGGGATTGTCCGGCTCCGGTAAGAGTGAGGCAATGAATATATTTGAAGACATGGGATATTATTGCATTGACAATATGCCTCCCTCTTTAATTATGAAGTTCAAAGAGTTGGGAAATCAAAACTTGGATCACATAGAAAAAGTTGCTTTTGGAATTGATATACGAGGGTATCGGTTCTTCGAGGATTTTAATGCAATTGAACAATTGTTGGATTCATCTCAACATGATAATATTGAAATTTTATTTTTGGAAGCACAAGATGAAGTTTTGGTAAGACGCTATAAGATGTCACGACGAAGTCACCCTCTTGCAAGAAGTCACAATATTTTGGAGGGAATCCGAGAAGAAAAGAATAAGATGAAGCCTCTTCGTCAAAGAGCAGACCATATAATTGATACAGGAAACATTAGTACAAGACAGTTACGAGAAAAATTGATACAGTTGTATCAAAATACGGAAGAAAAACAAAAAATCAATTTGGTTGTTAATTCATTCGGATTCAAACATGGAATACCGATTGATTCCGATTTGGTATTTGATGTGAGATTTCTACCGAATCCATACTATGTGGAGTCGCTCAAAACAAAGACGGGAAACGAACCGGAAGTACAGGAATATGTGATGAATTCGGAAGAAAGTCATCAATTTATGACTTACTTGAAGCAGATGATTGATTTTCTGATTCCGAACTATATAAAAGAAGGAAAAACACAACTGTTGATTTCCATTGGTTGCACAGGTGGAAAGCATCGTTCCGTTACGGTGGCAAATAAGTTGTATGAGCATTTGGAACAAAAGGGTTATCAAGTATTTCGACATCATAGAGATGCTGATAAACTGTAACCATATCACTTTATGAAGTGAGAGTATCTAAAGGAAGAAACAAGATATCTGAAAAGAAAAGCAGAAAACATAGAATAAATTTGTCTGTTTTGTTATGATGTAACCTAATAAAAAACAAGTGGAAAGTAAACTGTGAGCACAGCAGAGGATGATTCAATATTTGAAGAGTTTGCTTGGTAACAACGATAGAGTCGAAAACGAAACTAATTGGATACACTTGACAAAATAGGTTTATCAACAATTTTAGGTTGTGCAAAGAAAGAGAGCAGAAAGACTAAAATTTTATTTTTAAAAAGAAAACAAACTTTTGCTAAAGGGGATTAGCAGGCATAAGATAGCATAAAATAGAGAGGCTTGAATTCTATGAAAAATATGGGAAAGAAAAAAATTGTAGTTTTGGGTGGGGGAACAGGACAAGGCAATCTTTTGAGAGGCTTAAAACAGGAAGAAGAGTTCGACTTGACCGCGATTGTTGCAGTATCAGACGATGGAGGTGGTTCCGGTACCATTCGTACAGAGATGAAGATGCTGCCACCTGGAGATATTCGAAATTGTTTGATTTCGTTATCCAATATGGATCCAACAATGGAGAAGTTAATGAATCACAGGTTTCGATATGGTAGCTTGAAGAATCAGAACTTCGGAAATTTGTTTTTGCTTGCGTTGAACGAAATTTTTGAAGATTTTCAAATTGCCATCGATCAAGTGTCGGAAATGATATCAGTAAAAGGAAAAGTAGTTCCGGCAACATTGGTGGAGATTCGATTAGTTTCTACTTTAGCAAATGGAAATGTTGTGATTGGAGAGTCTGCCATTGGTCCGACGTGTTTAACGCAACAGTCCAAAATTGAAAAGATGGAAATTATTCCACGAAACCCTGAGGCAAATCCGATTGCAATCAACAAAATTCATGAGGCAGATTTGATTGTTATCGGGCCGGGAAGTTTGTATACCAGTTTGATTCCGAATCTGTTGATTCCGGAAATTCAGCTTGCAATCAAAGAAAGCAAGGTTCCCAAAATATATATCTGTAATTTGATGACAGAAAATGGAGAAACACATCATTTAAATATCTATCAACATGTCCAAGTGTTGCAGGAGATTATGGATTGTCGACTGGACTATGTAGTATTAAATAACCACAGTATCTCTAAGGAAGCAAAGGATAACTATCGCAGAGAAGAGAAACGATTTTTGTACGCACAAATAGAAGATATTGTAAAAATCAATCAACTTGGGATTCAGACCATTCGTGGAGATTTTGTAATAGAAACGGAATATGGTGCAATTATGCATGATAGTGAAAAAGTATCAAAAATAATTTCAAGTATTTTGAAAAAAGGAATATAAAAATTATATTTTTTGAGATATAATAAAAGAATTATATCTGTAAGGAAGGATAGAGGACTTTGTTAAAAGAAGAGATAAGTTCGGGTGGAGTGGTCGTATTTAACAATGCAATTTTACTTCTCAGAAAGTTTAATGGAGACTGGGTTTTGCCGAAAGGAAAAGTGGAACAAGGAGAAACATTGGAACAAGCGGCATTGCGTGAAGTTTCAGAAGAAAGTGGAGTAAAGGGGCAAATCCAAGAATACTTGGGTGAAATCCACTACACCTATAAAGAAAATTGGGATGAAGACAGACTGGTTCATAAAACGGTACACTGGTATTTGATGCATTGCAAGGATATGGATACCTTGCCACAAAAAGAGGAAGGCTTTGTAGAAGCAAAGTTTATCCATTTCAACCAAGTACTACAATTAGCACGTTATGATGATGAAGGTGCAATTATTAAAGTTGCTTTAGAAAAAATAACGGGGAAAAAAATAGGATGTCATTTTCAACAGAGGTAAAAAATAATTTAGCTCGAATTATTCCGAGTACGAAAGCAGAACAAATCAGTGAACTTTCCGGAATGATTCGTGCAGGTGCCACTTTACGTTTTGTCGGAAGAGGATTGTTGTCATTTGTGATTACAATTGAAAATCCGGCGGTCTGTCGCAAGATTGTAAAGATAATCAAACAATGTTTTCAGATTCAAGTAGAAATCAGTGTAAAGAAAAATGAAAATTTGAAAAAGAGATTCTATACGATTTCTATACCTGAGGATGAAAAGGCAAACATGATTCTGGTAGAAACAGGAATTTTAGTCAAAAAGGAAGACTTTTATTCCTTGACCAGTCAGATACCGAGCCATATTTTGAAGGTAGAAGAAAATAGGAATGCCTATATCCGTGGTATTTTTTTAGGTGGAGGCTCCGTTGGAGATCCGGCAAAATCTTATCACATGGAGTTTGTGACAAGTGATGATGAGTTTGCAGAACATTTCAAAAATATGTTGAACGAATATGATTTGCATGCCAATGTGACCAAAAGAAAGACGAATAATGTCGTGTATGTCAAGGACAGTAGCCATATCGCACTGTTGTTGGCTCTGATGGGAGATTATGAAAACACCTGTCACATGGAGAGTATTAAAATAGAAAAACAAGTTAGAAACCGAATCAATCGACTTGTCAATTGTGAAACGGCAAATATCAGTAAGACGGTCAATTCTGCGGGAAAACAGATTGAGGTGATTCGATATATTCAGGATACAGTCGGTTTATCGGAGTTATCAGAAGAGTTGCAACAGATTGCTCTGTTGAGGTTGGAACATCCCTATGCAAGTTTGAGAGAGTTGGGGGAACAGTTGGAGATTCCAATTGGAAGATCTGCAGTAAATCATCGGTTAAAAAAGATACAGCAGTTTGCTGAAAAAATAAAAGAGTTAGAAGAAAAGTAGGGAGTTCTTATGTTGACAAAACGGTTTCAAATAAAACTAGATGTGGGATTACATGCCAGACCGGCAGCAGCGTTTGTGCAATTATGTAATCGTTTTGACTCAGAAATTATTATCAAAAGGGATTATGCAACAGTCAATGCAAAATCAATCATCGGTGTGATGGCATTGGGTGTAGCAGACGGAGATGAGATAGATTTGGTAATTGACGGTTCTGATGAAGTAGATGCTTTGGAAACAATAGCACATTTCTTAGAAGAAAAGATACAATTGATATAGAGGATGTGATGTCACGATGTTGTTAGAACGATTTTTAAGTTATGTAAAAATTGATACACAATCAGACGAAAGTGCAGAAGGAGTACCAAGCACAAAAAAACAATTTGATTTGGCAAAAAAGTTGGAGCAGGAGCTCATAGAAATGGGATTGCAAGATGTGTCATTGGATGAACATTGTTATGTAATGGCAAAGTTGCCATCTAACCAAAAGGAAGAGTCCGTTTCTTTAGGACTGATTGCACACATGGATACCAGTCCGGATATGAGTGGAAAAGATGTCAAGCCGATATTACACGAAAACTATGACGGAGAAGATATCCTATTACCGTCAGGTGTTGTGATTTCTAAGAAAGAAAATCCGTTTTTACAAAATTATATCGGGCAAACTGTTATCACAACAGACGGTACGACATTGCTTGGAGCAGATGATAAAGCCGGTGTCACGATTATTATGGAGGCATTGCACCATTTGGTGACTCATCCTGAGATTCCTCATGGAACAATTTGTGTAGCATTTACACCGGATGAAGAAATTGGACGAGGTGCAGATTTCTTTGATGTTCAAAAATTCGGTGCCGATGTTGCTTATACAGTAGATGGAGGAGAAATCGGAGAGTTGGAATACGAAAGTTTCAATGCTGCATCCGCAAAGATTACCATTCATGGAAAAAATGTGCATCCAGGCACTGCAAAAGACGTGATGGTGAATTCTATTTTGCTTGCAAACGAGTTGGCATTGCGTTTTCCGATTCAAGAAACACCACAACATACAGAAGGATATGAAGGATTTTATCACTTAAATGACATCGAAGGAAGTGTTGAAAACACAACGTTGAGATATATTATTCGTGATTTTGACAGACAGCATTTTGAGGAGAGAAAACAGTTTGTTCAAACAACAGTAGAGAACTTTGCAAAAGAAAAAAATGTAACAATTGATTTGGAACTCAAAGACCAATATTATAACATGGGAGAAATTATCAAAGACCACATGGAATTGATTGAGATTGCACAGAGAGCTTTCTTAAAAAATGAGGTAGAACCTAAAATTCAACCGATACGTGGAGGAACAGACGGTTCCAGACTTTCTTATATGGGACTGCCGACACCGAATATCTTTACCGGAGGCCATAATTATCATGGAAAATTAGAGCTTGTTCCGTTAGAATCCATGGAAAAATGTAAGGGAATTGTACTTTCTATTATTGATGAGTTCAGAGCCATTTCAAAAGTAAAATAAATTGATTTCTTAGAGGAATAACAGTTTGCATCATGAGAGGAAATCACTTGCTTACGGTATTGCTCTAAGAAAGAGACCTTTGTTTAAACAATTCTCGTT
The DNA here is from genome assembly GCF_057248345.1 of Filifactor sp. Taxonomy (NCBI): domain Bacteria; kingdom Bacillati; phylum Bacillota; class Clostridia; order Peptostreptococcales; family Filifactoraceae; genus Filifactor; species Filifactor sp. Next base: position 52,873 of record NZ_DBHIIC010000003.1, read on the forward strand.
TAGATAGAGGTCCTTTTCTGATTTTAAGGGTATATGTGATAAAAAGAATAGAGGAGGAATGATGATGGAAAGAATAAGATGGGACAGGCGTTCCATTCAAGATGTGTTACAAGAGTTTCAAATCAGTACTGATACAGGATTAAACAGCGCTCAGGTCAGTGAAAATGAAAAAAAATACGGCTTGAATCAGTTGAAAGAGACAGGTAAAAAGACATTTCTTTCAAAAGTGCTGGATCAATTCAAAGATTTTTTAATTCTGATATTGCTGGCAGCCAGTGTGGTGTCATTTGTGATAGGCGAAAAAACTGATGCCATGATTATTGTTGCAATTGTTATCATCAATGCGATGTTGGGATTGTATCAAGAAGGTAAAGCGGAAAAAGCGATAGAGGCATTGCAAAAATTAGCAGCACCGAATGCAAATGTCATTCGAAACGGAGCGCCGATTTCTGTTCCTGCAGAACAGTTAGTACCCGGAGATGTGGTTGTTTTGGAGACAGGAGATATTGTTCCGGCAGATTTGAGATTGGTGGAAAGTTATAACCTTCAAATTGAAGAGGCATCTTTGACAGGAGAATCCGTTGCAAGTGAGAAGCGAGCAGAAGATATTTGTGAAGAAGACGTTTCGTTAGCAGATAGAAAGAATATGGCGTATGCCTCCACTATTTTGACCTATGGAAGAGGAAAAGGTGTTGTTGTTTCAACAGGACATGATACAGAGATTGGAAAAATAGCAGAGGTCATTCAAAGCTATGAAGAAGAGTCCACTCCTTTGCAGAAAAAACTTGCACGTTTAGGAAAACAACTTGGAATTATCGTATTGGCAGTCTGCGTTGTTGTATTTGTGATAGGAATCTTGCAAAATCTTCCAATGTTAGATATGTTTATGACATCTGTCAGCTTGGCAGTTGCAGCGATTCCGGAAGGACTTCCTGCTATCGTTACCGTTGTGCTTTCCTTGGGAATGGGTAAGATGGCATCCAAACACGCCATCGTGAAGAAATTACCGGCAGTAGAAACACTTGGAACAACGACAGTCATCTGTTCCGACAAAACCGGAACCTTGACACAAAATGAAATGACAGTAGTCAAAGTGTTTGTAGATGAACATATCCTTGATGTAGAAGGAGAAGGTTACGAGGCGGACGGAAGAATTTGTCATGAAAAAGAAGAGGTTGATGTTGAAACAGTACCGACCTTAGAGAGATTGCTTGAAATAACATTGCTTGCCAATGACGCAAAACTCAAACGATTAGAGAATGGAAAATTAGGAGTAATGGGAGATCCGACAGAAGGAGCACTCATTACCTTGGCAAACAAATGGGATATGCATTCCAAAGACTACGAAGAAGCACATCCACGAAAAAATGAACTTCCGTTTGATTCAGATAGAAAGATGATGACAACATTTCATGAAAATATCGGAAAAAATCCTATTGTTTCCTTTACAAAAGGTGCACCGGATGTGGTGTTATCCCGCTGTTCCTACTGGAAAAAAAATAATGAAATTGTCGAATTGAACGATGAGTTAAGAGAACAGATTTCAGAAGTGAATCATACATTCTCCAGAAATGCGCTTAGAGTTCTTGCATTGGCATATCGTTCATTCGAAAAAATGCCGGAAGAAATTACCGTAGATGCGATTGAAAATAAAATGATTTTTGTCGGATTGGTCGGTATGATTGATCCTGCTCGTGCAGAAGCGAAAGAAGCCATTAAACTTTGTAAACATGCCGGAATTATACCGGTGATGATTACAGGGGACTATAAAGAAACAGCCTTTGCAATAGGACAACAGCTTGGAATGGTAGAGGATATTTCTCAAGCAATGATGGGAACAGAATTGGAGCAGTACAACGCAGAACAGATGAGAGAAATTGTAAAAGACAAACGTGTCTATGCCAGAGTATCTCCTGAGCACAAAGTAAAAATTGTGACTGCATTGAAAGAAAACGGCAACATTGTTGCTATGACCGGAGACGGTGTCAACGATGCACTTGCTATCAAAAAAGCAGATATCGGAATTGCGATGGGAATTACGGGAACAGATGTTGCAAAAAATACTGCAGAAGTGATTTTGACCGATGACAATTTTGCATCGATTGTCGATGCAGTACAAGAAGGAAGAATCATCTATTCCAATATCAAAAAGTTTGTTTCCTTCTTATTATCCTGTAACATTGGAGAAATTTTGATTGTATTGGTAAGCATTTTGATGAAACTTCCTGTTCCGTTGTTACCGATTCAACTATTGTGGCTTAACTTAGTAACAGACAGTTTTCCTGCATTGGCACTTGGAGTTGAAAAAGGAGACGAAGATATTATGAATCAGCCTCCTCGTGATCCACAAGAACCGATTTTGGACAAGAAAACATCCATTCGCATTGCAGTACAAAGTATTGCTATCACGATAGCAACGATAGGAGCATATCAATACGGATTGCGTCACTTTACAGAGCAGACGTTGGAGGGAGCAAGAACCATTGCATTTGTTACCTTAATTTTGGCAGAACTGTTGAGATCATACTCAGCAAGAAGTGAGAGCCATACCGTAATGTCTATCGGAATGTTCTCAAACAGAGCATTGACATTGGGAACAGTATTTTCACTTTTTATGACATTGATAGTAATCTATATTCCATTTATGAGAACCTTGTTCCACACCGTATTCCTTGGAGCAGAGGAATGGAGCAGAATCATACCGTTTGCGTTGATTCCGTTTGTTGTTGGAGAAGCTTATAAGTTTTTCCATAGATCAACAGACCGAACACAGGAATAACAGTTGTTGCAAAGCAACGAAAGGACAGTCTGGAATGAAGAATAGGATATTACTGAAAAATGAAGACGAAACAAAATTATTCGGAGAGAAGATTGGAAGTGCCATCACACAAAAGCTGTTGATTTGTCTGAACGGTGACCTCGGTGCAGGAAAAACCTGCATCACAAAAGGAATCGCCAAAGGTTTGGGCATTATGGATGATATTACCAGTCCGACCTTCATTTTGGTAGAAGAATATGAAGGAAGACTCTCACTCTATCATTTCGATGTCTATCGAATTGATGACACTGAAGAACTGTATTTTATCGGATTTGACGATTACCTTTCCAAAAATGCAGTTGTGATTATCGAATGGTCGGATAAAATCGAATCCATCTTGCCAAAAGAGAGATTAGAGATTAGATTGGATTATACAGAAGACGGAATGAGAGAAATTTGTTTGAATCCGGTTGGAGAAGCTGCACAAACATTGGTAGAAACCATAGCAAAAAACTAAATGAAATTTAGAAATAAAAGGAGTGATTGCTTTGCGAGGAAAAGCACGAAGGGATGATATTCTAAGAAGATTGATAGAAACGGACAAACCGTTGAACGGAACGGAATTGGCAAAGATATTTGAGATTTCCAGACAAGTCATTGTTCAAGATATTGCAATCTTGCGTGCAGAAAATCACCCTATTATTTCAACCAACAGAGGCTATATCATTGGACAACAGGAGAGCAGACCGCATCGTACATTTTGTGTGAAACATACAAGAGAAGAGACGCTTGACGAATTGAATCTGATTGTGGATGAGGGAGGTCATGTACTTAATACAACCGTAGAGCATGATCTTTATGGACAGATTACTGTAGAATTGTTTTTGAAAAATCGTCGAGATGTGAAAGAATTTATGAAACAACTCAATGAAACAAAATCCATTCTACTGACTTCTTTGACCGACGGATTACACTTTCATACCATAACAGCTGAAACGGAAGAAGATTTGGACAGAATAGAAGAAAGTTTGAAAGAACGAGGATTCTATGTTGATTTGATAAAAGAATAATTAGGATACAAAAAAAGTCGGAATATTGTTTCCGACTTTTTTGTATCCAATATTGTCTCTTTCGGTGTACTTTCCTTTTGATACGATATGGAAATTCGCTTGCCTTTTCTTGATACCAAGGATTGATGGAACGATTGAAACAATCCAATCTCTACAAACGATATTCTAATTGTTTCCACCGTTGACTTGCTGACTCACAAGGGTTGGTTCATCGTTATTTTAGGTATCGGAATGATAACAATATTTTGAGGAAATCATGTAATCATAGTATTTCATATTTATAGATTATCCAAAAATGTTTTGTTCTTTTTGATATTTATTCTTTCGATATATTTTTTTGATATGTTTTGTTTCGATACAGTTCATTTTGATTGTCTTATTTCTAACCGGAATTTATTTGGATAGAGTTAAGAGATTTACTCTACAAGGAATCTGCGAAATAAAATAGTCATACTCACTTATATCGTGTGTGACAATGATTACAGTCTTGTCCTCGGTACACTCGATTACAAAGTCCATCACCTGCTTTTTGGTTGCAGAATCCAGTTCCTTGAACGGCTCATCCATAATCAACACATCAAATTCATACAACAAGGCTCTTAGAATAGCAACTCTTCGTTTCATACCTCCACTTAAGGAAGAAACTTTTTTGTCAAGACAATCGTGCAACTGCATTTTAGAAAGAGATTCTTCCATTATTTCAGAGGAAAGATTCGGATTGATTAACAGTAAATTCTGTTTGACATTTATCGATTCGCACAAGAGGTTATCTTGAAATACGGCGCTTATCGTCTTATTGTAAAGTCCGGCGACAGTTCCTGCATCAGAAGATTCCAACTGCATCAGAATACGAATCAATGTTGTTTTTCCGATTCCGGAAGTACCTTGCAAAAAAGTAACTTCTCCTTCTTTGAAACTTAAATTGATATCTTCCAAAACAGTAGAAGTTCCATAAGATTTCGATAAGTTATGAATTGTGATGTCCATTGTTTCCTCCTTCCAAATAAATGACCAATTTGTCAAAAAAAGCTAACACAAGATACTTGAACAGTATGCTGAGTAGCAGAATGACGATAGTCCAAGCAAACAAATCAGACGTTAACAAATAGACCTTGGAAGTGTAGAGTTGTTCACCGATAGAGTATTTCGGAATTCCGATGACTTCTGCAGCAATTCCTGATTTCCACGCAAGTGCACAAGAAATATTGCAGGCAGAACGAAAATACGGAAATACTTCAGAAACATATATGACACGAACCAATCTTTTTTTGTCGACACGAAATACAGTAGCCATTTCCAAAAGACCTTTTGGTATATTGTCAATTCCACTTAACACATTGCGATAGATAATCGGAACAACCATCAAAAAAGAAATAAAGATGGAAAGATTTTTGGAAGATATCCAAATCAGACACAGAATGATAAAAGAAACAACCGGAGTTGCCTGGACAGTTGTAATGATTGGTTCAAGTAGGATACGAACAGTTCGATTCAAAGATGAAATAATCGCAAGTATCAATCCCAAAACAATTCCTAAGAAAAAACCGAAGCCGATTTTTGCAGAAGACAACAGAACCGTTTTCCAAAAATCAAGTTCTAAACTGAGAACGAAAAGTCTTTGAAAAGCAGAAACAGGAGATACCAAAAGTATCTCCTGTCCAATGATTCTACTTGTCAGTTCCCAAACAATCAGCCAAAAGATAAGTGCGACCAAATAAGTTTGTTTTTTGTTATTGAATATAGTAGAATTCTTCACCCGGTAATTTTCCTCCAATTGATTTTGGGTTTGCTTCATAAAGAACATTCAAGTATCCACCCAACAATTCTTTCATATTTCCACCGTCGATATAAACAATATTACATAGAGGAATTGCTCTTTTTGCAATTGGTTCCGGTACAATATCAGCCTCTGCAATCAAAGCGGCAGCTTCGTCTATATTGGAGTTGGTAAATTCAATTGATTTTTTGTAATCTTCCAAGAATGCTTTTACCAATTCAGGATTTTGTTCTACAAATTCTTTTTGTGCTACGATGACACCGGTAATCAAAACTCCGGTTTTTTGATCCGGATGTGATTCATTAACAACAGTCCATTCTTTTGTAAAATCTAACGCTACACGAAGACCGTCATTTTTCATTTGTGCAGCCGTTACAAAAGGTTGAGGAAGAACTGCAATTCCGTTTTTGTCATTCGTTAACGCTGCAAGACATTCTGCGTGTTCGGATTTGTATTCTATTGTTACATCTTTTTCCGGATCAAGTCCATTTCCTTTTAGGATGTAGTTCAGTACATATTCCGGAGTAGCACCTTTTCCACTGGAGTAGATTGTTTTGCCTTTCAAGTCAGAAACACTGTGGACAGTATCTCCGTTTTCTACGACATACAATACACCAAGTGTGTTGATTGCAAGTGTTACGATTTTTCCTTCTGTCTTGTTATAAAGAGCAGAAGAAACATTGGATGGAACAGCTGCAATATCAACTTCTCCTGTTGCCACTTTTGGAATCACTTCATCAACTGCATTCAAAACTTCAATGTCATAAGCTTTTGTTTCCAAGTCTTTTTGGTCATGAATCATTTTTGCCATACCCATTGCAGTAGGGCCTTTTAATGCTGCAATTTTAATGGTTGTCTGTTCTGTTGCAGGAGGTGTTTGAGCCTCATCTGAAGTTGTGTTGTTGCAAGCTGTCAAACCTCCAACCATAAGCAAAGTTGCCAGTAATACCGATAATTTCTTTTTCATAGAAATCCTCCTTCATATAAAATCATTGAGTAAAAATTGTCATTTCAAAGTTCTTTCTGTATCAGAAGTTCCTGAGATAGAAGAAAAGATTTGACAATTTTTTTTGAATCAAAAATTGTAAAAAATCGTATCAGAAAAATCGTTTCGCATTGTATCGATAAACATTCTCTTTTACACTAAGATTATAACGAATAATTTGTATTTTCGCAAGAGATAACCGTATTTCAATATTGATTCATGACAGGAGAGTTTCGTTTATTTGAAAACAATGGAAACAGAAATCTATCAGAGAGAAAGCACCTGAAAATTGTTGGGGCATAGGAATCAACAAAGGATAGAAAAATTGTCATCATACGATTGACATAATAATAATAATAGGAGTATTCTTTTTTTAGAGAGGTGATAGCTCTCAATACAAAAATAGATTGTAACTCAAAGGAGGCGTATGAAGTTGGACTCCATCTATCCACAAAGATATAAGAACGGAGATTGAGAAAGAAATATTCTAAGGAAATCTTTTAAAATTATATTGGGGAGGAAAGAGATATGAAAAAATTGATTAGTTCAATGTTAGTGGTTACAATGTTAATTTCAGGTAGTAGCGTGATGAGTTATGCTGATGAAAATACATCAGAAACTACTGATATCGTACAGTTTGAAATGGACAACGAGAATCATACGGATAAGTCTGATATTATAGAATTTGAAAAAAATTTAGATGACTCAGAGTTAGAAGATATTGAATATTTTGTCGAAGATGATGGAGAGTTAAAGAAAGTTTCTCGTGAGTATGCTTTACACACTAAGTTGCCATCTGTTGCAGCCAGTGTGAAAGCTACGATATATGAAATCTCCGGCGATTATGCATATGTAGGAGTGTCTGTTACAGCGACAGCACCGATTAAAAGATATCGTGGTACGGCTATCATGTATGATTTGGGTGCTGTTCATGAATATGAACGAAGTCGTACTACAATCACCTTGCATAATTCAAGTGGAAGTACTTTTTTAGGGGATGAGTATACTATGTATGTTGGTAATGCAAACTCCGTTAGAATTAAATTAACGGATGGAACTTTTGAAGATTTGAATGGGAGAACAGGTTCGATGCATTCCTTCAAATCGGGTTCTTTTCATAGATAGGATAAGATAAATGAAAACAACATTGAAATTTCCAAAATATGAACGAGTGAAAGGTTATGAGATAGGATTGATTTCTCAAGATGAAATGGAAGAAATCATAAAATATAATGTGAACATTCAGATTTGTTTGGCAAGTTATATTGTATTCAATTCAACTTTAGAGGATCCGAATGAAAGAGTCTGTACAGGCTTGGGCTTTGCGACCGGTGATATTGTTCAAGAACTTGATTTGTTCAAAAAGCTTTTTCCAATATTCTACTTAGTTGCTTTACCTGATAACAAAGGAGTCTATTGTCAACTTGCTTCTATGAGTATGGAATCGGGAGCAAAGGATGTTTTTTGTGAATTAAGAAAAAAAGGACAAATAAATGAATGGGTAAAGTATTTCATACTGAGAGAATTTAGAGATGATTGTTCCGGTATTGTGTATGATAGATATTGGTATCGACCACATAAAAGCATCCAAAACATTGTGTTGGATGAACAAGTTGACAAGATAAAATCAGATTCTTTTTTTCAATGGTTTTTAGATGAAAATCGAAATTGTTTTGGATATAAAATTATTCTTTCCGGATTTAAATTGGAAGAAATTTGGAAAGATGAGATGATATTTTCTTTTAGTAAGTTAGTTGATTCGCTCTACGTAGAGATTATAGACGGACATAAATTCTTAAATTGGAAACGTTCGGATACTATATCTTTAAACTAATTTAATAGCATGGTTATCTTGTATCATCGGATTGTGTTGTGGTCGAAGAGTTGGAGAAAAAATATTGATATGACTTCACTTTGTAATAAATTATCTATCAATAACATAATGGAGAGATGTTCTATGAATAAATATATATCTGACAATGTATTTCTAATCAACGCGGGGATTATTTTGGTAAGTTTTCCCTTAGCATATATCGCATATTATGTAGACGGAAGCATTATTGGGAATAGGTATATCGTTGCGTTATTTGCTGCACTTTTTTACATTCAGCGTCAAATGAAACCGTATTTAGAAGAAAAAGAAAAGTATGAAATGGATAAATATCCTCTTGAATTAAAGGTACTCGCAGGTTCAATTATATTATCCGGAGTGATGACTTTTAGTATGGAAAATCTGGTGAGTCAATACACCATATTGCAATTCTTTCAAAAATATCCTCTTTGGCCAATTCATCTTTTAAGACCGTTTGAGTATGTGATTGCACACCGTAATTATGTGAATGGAATTGAAGTCAAAAAATACGATTTTTGGTCACAGGATGAGAGAAAGAAGAAAGAGCAAGAAAAAAAGAAGAGAACAAAACAGAGGAGAAATAAAGAAGAAAGAAGACGGAATCATTTTGGGTAGAGGATAACACCATAATAGAGGAAAAGGATAAGAAGGTGGACTGTTATGAAAAAGTGGATATCGAAACATGTATTTCTTATAGATGCGATTTTTTTCTTTGGATTGTTTCCGTTAACTTACATGGCTTATCTCTATAAGCAAGAGTTATGGAAAAATGAATTTATCATTGCTTTGTCTGTAGTGGTGATTTTAGTTGATAGATATCTTAAACCGTTTATCAAAGAAAAAGAAGTATATTGTGTCAATATTCGTCCTGTTCAAACAGTTATTTTTTTTATTTCGTGTATGTTTTTGTCCTTCCTCCGTGGAATGGTAGAAAAACGAAGTTTTCTTGGTTTTTTATCAATGTATCCTTTTTCGGTGATTCTTTTTTTGGTTCCTATCGAACAACTGTTGAATCATCGTAATTATGTGAACGGAATTGAAGTGGAAAAATACGATTTTTGGTCACAGGATGAGAGAAAGAAGAAAAAACAGGAAAAAAAAGAAGAGAAAGAAAGAGAAAAGAAAGCAAAAAAAGAGAACAAAACAGAGGAGAAATAAAGAAGACGGAATCATTTTGGGTAGAGGATAACACCATAATAGAGGAAAAGGATAAGAAGGTGGGCTGTTATGAAAAAGTGGATATCGGAACATGTATTTCTAGTTGATTCAGTTGTATATTTTTTGTTTACCCTATATTTAAGTATCAATTATTTAGCCGGTAGAAACTCGTGGATAGATGCTCCTTTTTGGTGTTTTTTTGTTATCATAGTATATCTACATGTCTTGAAAAGAGCGAAAAAACAATATACGGTAAACAGTTTGGGATTTTGGATTATTATACTTCCTGTTATGGAACTTTTTTCTCGTATCGTTATCGGGATGGGTGTAGGTGTAGGGATGAACACCATTGAGAAAAATTCCTTGTTTTCTTTTCTGTTCATATACCATTTTTGGAAATTTACCCTTTTTATGGCAATTCAACAACTATTGAATCATCGCAATTATGTAAACGGAATCGAAGTGGAAAAATACGATTTTTGGTCACAGGATGAGAGAAAGAAGAAAGAGCAAGAAAAAAGAGAAAAGAAAGAGAGATATAAGAACAAAACAGAGGAGAAATAAAGAAGACGGAAACATTTTGGTTAGAGGCTAACACCATAATTGAGGAAAAGGATAAGAAGGTGGATTGCTATGAAAAAATGGATATCGGAACATGTATTTCTTATAGAGGCGTTCTTAACATTCATAAATTTTCCGTTACTATATATCATCTATAAGCAAGGTTTATGGACAAAGGAATTTATGATTCCTCTGTTTGTAGTGGTGTTTATAGCGGCGATTTCAATTGATAGATATCTTAAACCGTTTATCAAAGAAAAAGAAGTGTACTGTGTCGATGTTCGTAATGTTAAAGCGATCGTTGTGTTTGTTTCCTTTCTGTTTTTTACAAATCTTAGTGATAAAGTGGACAAACAAAGTTTTCTTGGATTTTTATCAATGTATCCTGTTTGGGTGATTCATTTTTTGTTTCCTATCGAACAACTATTGAATCATCGCAATTATGTAAACGGAATCGAAGTCAAAAAATATGATTTTTGGTCACAGGATGAGAAAAAGAAGAAGGAGCAGGAAAAAAGAGACGAACGAAACAACGAACATGAGGAGGAATAAAGAAAAGAAGTTGAGATTTTCATTGGCAGGAATCACTGATAAGGTATCATAACAATTTGCTTTTTTCTAATGTGGGTATAGTTGATTCTGTTTTCATCAGTATATACACTGTCTGTATTTTGAAATCGTGTTTCGTATGAAACAAAAGATAGATAAGCCGGTTGAAAGCAAATAGGATAAAAGAGCATAGCAAAACACTCTTATGGGAATGAGTGATTGCTATGCTTTTTTGTTACAATACTTTTTTGCTACTATGCACTCTGTTTTTCATAAATGATATTCTGATTCGGATATCTATTTGAATCCCTATCGGCAGTTAATTTTTATAGGGAATAGTTCTCATTCTGTACTGTTTGTGTTCAGCGTGTAGATAAACCATCGTGTTACAGTATTATTTTTTCGGAACACGATAGCGATTATGATTGTGTTTTTTATAATACTTCTCCTGCAAGATGTCCGCTTGAAAAGGCACAGGTGATGTTGTATCCACCGGTATAGGCATGAATATCTATCACTTCTCCGGCAAAGTAGAGATTGTCGATTATTTTGGACTTCATCGTTTGCGGATTGATTTCTTTGAGTGAGATTCCACCGGCAGTAACGAATGCTTTTTCGATAGGGAGACTTCCGTTTACTTTGAATCGAAAATCTTTGATGTGTTCGATGATGCTTTGTAAGGTTTTGTCATTCAATTGGTAGCTTTTGGTATCGGCATATTCCATACAGATAAAATCGGCATACCTCTGCGGAAGATAGTTTTTTAATATATTTTTGAGTGTTTTTTTCGGTTCAACTTGGATGATGTGAAGAAGTTCCGCTTTGGATATGTTCGGCAAAGCGTCTAAGGAGAGGGTAACCTCTCTTTCTTTTTGTTTCAACACAAAACCGGAGCATCTCAATGCTGCCGGTCCCGATATTCCAAAGTGTGTGAAGATGATATCGGAATGTTGCGTAACGACAGTTTTGTTTTTGGCATTTAAGACTTTGAGCTCAATATTTTGCAAGGAGAGTCCTTGCAAGATCTGTGCTTGAATGAACGATTCTTTGCTTGTCAATGCAACTTCGGACGGATAGAGGTCGGTTACTGTGTGTCCGATTTTTTGTGCAAGGCGGTATCCGTCTCCGTTTGAGCCTGTATGAGGGAAGGACATTCCACCTGTTGCAAGGATATAGTTTTTGGCTTGGATGATACTGTTATCTTCCAAAACAAGGGAGTCGATATGATGTTCCGTTACCTTCCAATCTGTTACTCTTGCATGATATCGAACAGAAACATTGTTTTTTTGAAGTTCCTGCCTCAAAGTGGACAAAATAGTTTTGGAAGAGTCGCTTACCGGAAACATTCTTCCGTTATCATCTTCTTTGAGCGGAGTATTTCGACTTTGAAAAAACTGAATGATGTCCTGGTTATCAAACTTTGAAAAGGCACTATACAAAAATTTGCCGTTTCCGATAATATTACTGATAAGATTTTCTATCGGAATGTTGTTAGTCACATTACATCGCCCTCCTCCGGTAAGAAGAAGTTTTTTTCCGAGAGAGTCATTTTTTTCCAAAAGAATGACTTTGTGAGTTTTGCTTGCGTGAATGGCTGCCATGATACCGGCAGGGCCTCCGCCGATTACAGCAATATCGAACATAGTGTGAATTCCTTTCTGAAAGTGATGGTTTGTTGTTCCTTTGCAACAGAAACGGGATACAACGATGACGGCAATAGGGACATTCGTTTTTTATTTTGGGATAGAATCGTTTTATTACCGTCAAATAAATAGATTGTTGTCAGCACGAAAAGACCGAACGAAACATGGTCTTATTTGTTATTGTTGTAGTTATCTGTATTCACAAACAGGAAAAGAGAAATTGATGTCAGAAAAAGGACATAATAAATCATTTTTGTCGTTCTCTTTTGTGTTGCCAATCGTGTGTTTTGTGAAGTTAAGTGTATCGTAAGCGTTGTTGTTTTTCAACTGTAGAAACAAACTTTTATCAAAAGAAATCGTTGATAGGAGAGGTTACAGTTTGAAATTACGTGAATGGAGTTTTGTCTGAGTAAAAATTTTGTAACAATAGTATTTGGGATTGGTTTTGTGATAGAATAAATGTGAATACCGGATGAATGAAATCAGATATTGAAAAATATTGTGATTTGTCGAAATTTCAGCAGATATGGTTAGTGTAGTTTTGATTTTTGCGATAGAATATCGGAAAATTGTCGAAAAAAGGAGAGATAATTATGTTTTCAGGATTTATCATGTTAGTGGTTTTGTTAATCTTTGCTTTATTTTTTGTGTTGTTGAAAAAATAATTTTTTAGACATATTTGGAAGTTTGTTTCAGAAGTGAAAAGTTGTTGATGACATGTTATTAACAGATAGGAAAGAGGGATACAGATGTGGATGTTGTTCGGTGTGCCGGCGATTCTATTTGCAGTATGGAATGTGATGTTTGCCGTACAAAAGAAAAATTCGGAGTATCTTCGATTTTTGAGCATGGCTTTTACGGCATTGACGCTATGTGCATTTTATCATCTTGAGGCACAATGGGTGATTCATCATGATTGGAGTGCATTGGAAGATACGATGCCTACCATGTCAAAAGCGTTGTGGGTGTTGACAATTCTCTCTATTCTTTTGAACGGCAGTTCTTTGTTGTGTAAGAAGACGTCAGATTCTGACAGGATAAGAAAGTAAGAATATCATCGGCAAAACGAAGTGTGAAAATTGAAAAGAGAAATAGAGCCTATTTGGAAATGGATGAAATGAGTTGCTTTGTTGATTAGGAAAAGAATCGGAAGAATGGAAGATACAGAAAGTACGATAAAATACAGTAAAATAAAACGGACTAATATACAAATAGTAATATAAAAACACAGTAAGAGAACAGACGGGATAATAGAATCTATTGTGGATAGACTTGTGAGTAAAAATCGACAGTTGATTCACTAAGCACTGAGGCATGCGATGTCAAGGTGCTTTTTGATTGTCATAAGAGGAACAGAGCCTATTTGGAAATGGATGAAATGAATTGTTTTGTTGATTGGGAAAAGGAATTGTTGATTGGAAAAAGAAATGGAAGATAAGTAAAGATAAGTTATGAGAACGAAAGATAAGGCAAGAAATGAGGAGCATAGTTACGATATAACAAAATAATAAAACCGTTCTGCTTTGAATCATTTGAAGGAATTTATATAGAAGGTCAACATCCGATAGGTGTTTTGAAGATATACTAACATAGGAATTCGGATGGATGATGGAACATGGATAGGATAAGAGTTTTTTTGACTGATAAGAGATTATCAGATGGATAGAGGATTCTGAAATGATTATCGTATTCTAAGAAACAGTATGATATAATTTAGCTATCAAAAAAGAGAGGAAGAACAGTATGTTATTTAGCAGTGGTATTTTTTTGTTCTGGTTTTTGCCGATTACAGTAGCGATTTACTACTTATTACCACATAGATTATTAAAAAACAGTTGGTTGTTTTTTGTGAGTATCTTTTTTTACGGATACGGAGAGCCTCTTTTTGTATTGCTGATGTTGTCTTCAATAGGGTTTAACTATTTGATGGGACTTGGAATACACTATTTTCAATCATCGAAAAAAACACAACAGTTTATTCTGTGGCTTATGGTGATTGGCAATTTATCGTTGTTTTATGTGTTCAAATATTTGGACTTTAGCATTGTGAATGCAAACGCACTGCTTGGAACAAGTTATCCTCTCAAGAAGATTACTTTGCCGATTGGGATTTCTTTTTTTACATTTCAGGCAATGAGTTATGTGTTGGATATTTATCGCAATCCGAAAGAAAATCCTGTCCAAAAAAATCCTTTTTTGGTCGGATTGTATGTCTCTTTGTTTCCTCAGTTGATTGCAGGCCCGATTGTTCGTTATGAAACGGTTGCCAAAGAGATGAAGGAGCGTCATGAGAATTGGAATGATTTTTCAGAAGGAACGGTGCGATTTTTGGTCGGTTTCTTGAAAAAAGTATTGCTTGCAAACAATATGGCAATTATTGCCGATGTGGCGTTTTCTTCTCCGACATCTGATTTGGGAATATCTTTTGCATGGTTGGGTGCAATTTGCTACACACTTCAAATTTATTTTGATTTTTCGGGGTATTCCGATATGGCAATCGGACTTGGAAAGATATTCGGATTCCATTTTTTGGAAAACTTCAACTATCCTTATGCAGCAACTTCGATTACCGATTTTTGGAGAAGATGGCATATTTCATTGAGTTCGTGGTTCCGTGACTATGTGTATATCCCCTTGGGTGGAAATCGAGTGGGAAAAACAAGACAGTTCGCGAATCTGTTTGTGGTTTGGTTGCTGACGGGAATTTGGCATGGAGCAAACTGGACATTTATTTTGTGGGGAATGTACTACTTTGTGTGGTTATCCTTTGAAAAATTCCTTCTTCCGAAAAAGTGGAAACAAAAGTTGGAGAGCAGTATATTCGGACATCTCTATGTGATGGTTCTTGTTACCATCGGATGGGTTATCTTTCGAGCAGATACACTCTCTTATGCAATTCAATATCTCGGTGCGATGTTTTCGTTTGGGACAACCGGTATTGTGCCTGCTCGAAGTTTATTCTATGTAAGAGAGTACGGTATTGTGTTTGTGATGAGCATTGTAGGAAGTGTTCCGATTTTTTCTTCGTTGGAACAATGGGCTGAGAGCAGAAATTGGAAGATTCAATTGGGATACCATAGTGTGGTCATGGTTGTGATTTCTGTGTTGTTCTATGGTGCAGTCGTATCTATTGTCAAGGGAAGTTACAATCCGTTTATCTACTTTAATTTTTAGAGAAGTTTTGTTCTTAGAGGAAGAAAGTTCGGATAGGATATTTCTGAATTGAGTTGTGTTAGGGTATGTCATATATGGTAAGGTTGGAAAAGAGAAGGTGAGGAGGAACGGTCAGTTGAATTTGTCAAAAGATACCATCAAAAAAATAAGAAACAGTGTTTTGACTGTACTGTTCTTTTGCTTTTTGGGATATTATTTCATTCATAACAATTTCTATAGTCCGAATGTTTTTTTTACTGCGTATCGTGAAGCTTTTTCATCGAAACAAAGTTTTTTTGAAAATGATAGGAATGTGAAACAGGCAATTTTGAAGGAAGAGAATCGATATAACGAGGCATTTTTTGATAGGCAGAAGTTTTTGGATCAATACGGTACGATTCAAAAGAAACTTCATCGTCATGTCGTGGATGATGCCGACAGAACAAGAACGGTATTTGTCGGACAAGAAGATATGTTGTACTATGTGGTTGACAAGCCCTTTGAGGTAAATTCGTTTGTTGATTCGTTTGAACAATTAAACGAGTTCTTAGCATTGAAGGAAATTCCGTTTGTCTATGTGCAGTGTCCGTACAAGCATTTGAAAAATTCTACCGTTTTTCCTGTCGGGGTGGCAGACTATGGAAATCAGATGGCGGATGAGTTTGTGAATCGATTGAGAGAAAAACAAATCTCTGTTTTGGATTTGAATACCTTAGCAGTGCAAGGAAACGAAGATACTGTTTTAAGAGAGCAGAACGATTTTTTTAAGACGGATACGCATTGGAGGATTCCAACGGCTTTTTGGGGGTATCAACAAATTGTAAGATTCTTAGAGCAAAAGGATGTACGTTTGGAGAATGTATCTCTTTCTACCAATCGTGAGCAGTATAACGAAAAAAAATGGGAGAAAACATATTTGGGTTCTCACGCAAAGAGAGTGGGAACGGCATTTTATGATAAAAAAGATGATGTGTCGGTCTTACTTCCGAAGTTTGACACGTCGTTGTCCTACACGAAGTGGAATCGGGAAGGGAAACAGATTAAGAAAAGAGAAGGAACATTTGAAGAGAGTTTTTTGTTTTACGGATATATCACGGAGGAAGATATTTTTCAAGACAAATATATTGTCTTTATGGATTGGGGCGCATCGGAGGATTGGATTCAAAACCGTAATGTAAAAAACGGAACAAAGGTATTGGTCATCAAAGATTCTTTTGCGATGCCGATTGCGGGTTTTTTGAGCTTGAATGTGTCGGAGCTAAGAATGTTGGATATTCGAAAAGAAAATCGTCCACAAAGTATCAAGAAGTATGTGGAAGAATATCAACCGGATGTCGTGTTGTTTGTTGCCTCTCCGACAAGTATGTACTACAGTCCGGAAATGTTTGAGATGAAAGAAACAATCAAAGACTTGAAACAGTAGAAGACTTGAAACAGTAGAAGACTTGAAACAATTGAACAATGGCAGAGTATATCATCTTGGTATACAGGTACCTAATAGGATGTGCCATCTTGTATCATGAGTTCTCAAAATGGGAAAGAAAGGAAAGGTGTAGAGGATGGAAAAGAGAGAGATTTATTTAGCAGGAGGTTGCTTTTGGGGAGTAGAGGCATACTTCCATGAAATGCTGGGAGTATTGTCTACAGAAGTCGGATATGCAAACGGAGAATCTGATAAGGCAACTTATGAAACTTTGAAACAGACGGGACACAGTGAAACAGTTCACATTGTCTATAACGAAGAGAAACTATCGCTTACAATGTTGTTGGACGCATTTTTCAAAATCATTGATCCGACCTCTGTCAACAAACAGGGAGGAGATGTCGGAACGCAGTATCGTACAGGAATTTATTTTGTAGGAGAGGAAGAAGAGGTAATCAAAGACTTTGTTGCCACAAAACAACAGGAATATGATAAACCGATTGTTGTTGAAGTGGAGCCTCTACGCAACTTTGTGCGTGCAGAAGAATACCATCAACAATATTTGGATAAAAATCCGGGGGGCTATTGTCATGTGGATTTAACGGATATTCCGAACAAAAAACCGAAAATTGAGGAAGTCTACGAAAAACCGGATGATGATTTTTTGATGGAACATTTGACAGACTTACAGTATGTGGTTACACAACATTCTCATACGGAGCCTCCTTTTGACAATGAGTATTTTGATACGTTTGAAAAGGGGATTTATGTGGATATTACAACAGGGGAACCGTTGTTCTTATCAGATGACAAATTTGATTCGGGATGTGGTTGGCCGGCATTTTCAAGACCGATTGATCAGGAGTCTTTACAGTATGTAGAGGATTTGAGTCACAATATGCAGAGAGTGGAAGTCAGAAGTAAGAACGGACAATCTCACTTAGGCCATGTTTTTGTAGACGGACCGAAAGAGTTGGGTGGACTTCGTTATTGTATCAACAGTGCATCACTTCGTTTTATTCCGATGGACAAAATGGATGAAGAAGGATACGGAAAGTGGAAAGTACTTCTTTAGGAAGAAAAAGTAGAACTACAATAAGAAATAAATCATAATTTTGAATCAAAAATAATACGGAAGATAGAGCAATCGGATAAAAAGTTTGCTCTATCAAAAACAGTTGACATGACAAAAAATTTGATAAAAATAGATATATTGTAAAAAACAATTTGTATATAAGTTCACAAAAATTTTGATGCGAATTTTCATCGAAGTTGAGGGTGTTATAAGTTTGTGAGAAAGAGTGCTTGCAGCCTTTTATTTTTAGTTCTGTTGCTGTTAACTTCGGTATTTCAGAGTAGTTTACAATGTTTTTGTATGATAAAGATACAATACTTGACGCAATATCATATTTTAGGATGTTCAATAAGATAGGTTTATTTTTTAAAAGATAAGGTGTATATCAGCGATGAAATAAATAAAAAATAAGGAGGCGATAATAATGTCAGATGTGGATTTTATGTGTGGGTTGATTGTATTTAGCATAATCGTTGGTCTTATCCTAATTGCTATCATACTAATCATTCCTCCTTTATCCGTTTTATACATACTGCTTTCAGCTCCGTTTTGGTGGTATGTGGCAGAACAAGCCAACAAAGGTGTGATAAGTAAAGACTATGTCAAAAATCTTCCGCTTGGAAAATTGCTTATTTCTCCATTTCAGTTTTATTATTGCCTATTTTTTCGAAAACCATATCATTTCTAAGAGCCTTTCGGAAGGCTCTTTTTTATTTAGTTGAAAAGACTTTAGAGATGGTAAGAGACAAGAGAAGTATTTCTTATCTTATAACTTTGCAAAACACAGTAATATTTGTCATATAAAGTATGTGAAATTTGTAAAATAATAATAAGTCATGTAAGCGTTGAATTTTATGGAAATAGAAATAAGATTTAATGTATAATTGATCAAAATTAGGTAAATTTTAGTAACAAATAAGGTAAAATAGTATGTTTTTTGTAAAAAAATAGCAAAAATAGTGTGAATATATCAGATATGAATCTTATAGCAAACGATTTCCTTCTCAAAAATTAAAGTTTTTTGAAAAATATAATCTTTGATTTTTTGTAGAAATAGGTATATTATGTCATTAGGCCTTAAAGTTGGGTAAAATTCGCTTATTACAAAGGGTACATACCATTGAGCTTTTTGCCGAACATGAATTTTGAAAGAAAGGGGTGGGAAAGGTGGAAGAAATCATCAAATCCATTATTCAAATAGACAGAAATGCAATTAGAAGACAGGAAGAAGCACAAGAAGAACTTGATTTGCTTGGGCGTCAGAAAAAAGATTTACTTTTAAAACTAAAGTCTGAAATGGAAGCAAAAAACAAGGAAGAAATTGAAGCGTATCGTGAAAAAGCGAAAGCGGAAATTTTGGAAGAAGAAAAGGTCATTCGGGAAGAAGGGGAAGAGCGTTCTAAAAGACTGGATGCACGATATCAAGAATATTCCGATAAGATTAGTGAAGAGACTTTTCGCATGATATTAAGAAGTATGGAGGGATAGGTATGGGAAGTGCAAGTGAATTTTCAGCACTGAATACGAAAATCCAATCTATGCGAGGGGATCTATTGCAACAACAAGATTATCAACAATTGTTTCGGTTGAATTCAACAAGAGAAATTGCACAATACCTATCGAACAACACGATTTATCGAGAAGCTCTGAAGGATACGAATCTCAAAGAGATTCACCGTGGAGAATTGGAAATCAAAATTAGAAATCATGGTGTGAGCAGGGTGCGTAGTCTCTCTTTTTATTTGAAAAAAGAGTATAAGGACTTGTTGAAAGCGATTTTGTTTCGATATGAGGTGGAGAATGTCCAAGTAATTTTACGTGGACTTAGTCAAAAAAGGCCAATCCAAGACATCAAAAGAATTCTTTATGATACAAAGTCTTATTTGAACTTAGATTATGATTTATTGTTAGGATCTGAGAGTGTAGATGAGTTCTTTCTACATTTTCAAGGAACCATCCTTGAGGATGCTTTCAGAAATGTAACAAAAGAAGATGTCAAAAAAAGAGAGTTTCATATCGAAATGAATGTCGACTATGTTTACTTTTTGAATCTGATTAAAAAAGCGGAAAAGTTGGATAAGGAAGACCGTGACATTGTGACTTCTATTGTCGGAGCGTTTATTGATTTTACAAACGGACAATGGATTTATCGGGCGAAGAAGAATTATAAGTTATCGGATGAGGAAATCTTGAATTACACCTTGAAAGGTGGAGCGAAACTGAGCTTTAACAAAATGAAAGATATGATTTATTCTAATAACTTTGAAACACAGTTTAAGGAGTTTTTTGATAAGAGTTATCGTGGGATGTTGGAAAAAGATGAATATATCTACGGACAACGTATGATGTCACAATATTTGTCAAAAAAGATGAGAGAAGTTTCCAAGAAACATCCGATGAGCATTGCTCCTTTAATTGAGTATGTGCGTCTGTTGGAATATGAAAACTTGAATATGGTTACTGTAGTAGAAAGTGCAAAATACAAAGAAGCAGATAAATGGAAGTATATGATACCTACAACAACAGAAATGAGAAAGGAAGGAAGGTGATTGAAAAATGGCAGTAGAAAAGATGAAGCTTATGAATATCGTTGCTCCAATCGAAGATATGCATGACATCTTAAAAGACTTGATTTTGAGCGAAAAATTGCATGTCAAAAACTATACCAAGGATAAGATTGCTGATTCCTTAACGATGTCGGTGTTGTCCAAGTACGAAGATCCTATTCGTGATTTGGGCAGATTCACGAGATATCGTCCGGAAAAGATTGATTTCAAATCATTGGATGAAGACATCGTACAGATTGAACAGTTGTTGGATGTAAAAATTCCGGTAAAGAAGAATGTAGACGACCA
The DNA here is from genome assembly GCF_057248345.1 of Filifactor sp. NCBI lineage: Bacteria > Bacillati > Bacillota > Clostridia > Peptostreptococcales > Filifactoraceae > Filifactor > Filifactor sp. Next base: position 73,732 of record NZ_DBHIIC010000003.1, read on the forward strand.
CTACGAATTTGACAATGTAGCAAATCGTATCAGAGAAATCTATCATTCCTTGAGACCGTTGAGCAAGGATCGTCTTTTTGAAGACAAAGAAATTCGTGATAAAGAAGAATTTCTGGAAAATATTGAATTTTTGAAGGATATGGATTTTGATGTTTCGGAAATTCAAAATATGGAGCATTTCAATTATCATATCGGAACTTTGACGAAAGAACGTCGTATCAAGTTGCGTGATAACTATGAAAATATTCCGGCAGTAGTTCTTCATATCGGTAGTTCAGCAGGAACGGAATCCTATTTGATTTTTACACTGAAACAAAATGAAGAAGAAACGAGTAAAATACTGAAATCGTTGAATTTTAGAGAAATTGCCATTCCGGAAAATGTGACCGGTTTGGTAAGTGAGGTAGCCCAAGACATCAAGAAACAGGTTGATGCTTTGAAGGAAAAGAAAGAAGACAGGCTGTCTATTGTAAAAGGAATTCAAACACAATATTTGGAAGAAATTGTTTTGTTGAATTCTGAGCTTCAGTTGGAAAAAGAAATTCATGAACTGAAGAACAATGTTGCAGTAACCAAAAACTTCTTCTACTTCACAGGTTGGATTTCAGAATTTGATTGGAAAGAAGTGGAGCAGGAGTTACTTCGTAAATATGAGAATATCATTGTTCATCCGGTGGAATCCAAAGAGGTGGAAAGAGAAATTATTCCTCCTACCAGATTGAGAAATAACAGTTTGATTAAACCGTTTGAATTATTAGTAAATATGTATGGAATTCCAAATTACAATGAGTTGGACCCTACTTTCTTCTTGGGAATTACTTATTTGATTTTATTTGGAGCAATGTTCGGAGATGTTGGACAAGGACTTGTATTTATCTTAATTGGGTTCTTGTTGTCTCCTAAGAGAAAACCGTCTCCATACGGAGAGATTTTGAAACGAATCGGGATCAGTTCTACGATATTCGGTTTTCTATACGGAAGTATCTTCGGATTGGAAGAAGTCATTCCGGCATTGCTTGTAAGACCGATGGAAAACATCAACCAAGTGTTATACACTGCAATTGGATTTGGGGTTGTTCTATTACTTATCAGTTTTGGAATGTCTATGTATAACCTCGGTGTAGAAGGTAAGAAGGATGAAATGATTTTTGGAAATCATGGATTGGCTGGTTTTATATTCTATATTGTACTGTTGGTAGGATTATTACAGACAGTGTTAGGATCCAGTGTTATTCCTTCTGTTGTATTAGTAGTTGTGTCCGTTATTGCATTGGGAATGATTTTGCTTCGAGTACCGTTGTATGCAATGATGAAGAAAGAGAAACCTCACTATGAAGAAGGTAAGTCTTCTTACTATATTGAAGGTGGATTTAACTTGATAGAAACAATTTTGAGTTTCTTATCAAACACAATTTCGTTCATTCGGGTAGGAGCGTTCGCATTGAACCATGTCGGTTTATTCTTAGCGTTCACTACGATGGCGAATATGGTAAACAATAAAGCAATCGGTATCTTTATCATGGTACTCGGAAACATCATTATCATTGGATTGGAAGGCTTGATTGTATTGATTCAAGGGCTTCGTTTAGAGTACTATGAGTTATTTGGAAAATATTTTAAAGGAGACGGACGTGCGTTTGTTCCGGTAACATTTATAGAAAAAGAGGGGGAAATCTAATGAACTACGTGTTAGCATTAATGATATTTTTTGTATTATCTACAATCGGTGTAGGTATTCGTTTGTATATTAAAGGTGGAAAACAAGACAGCTTGAAAAGTGTAATTATGGCGAATGTGGCATTGTTCACACCATTGGTAGGTTCTTCTATTGCTATGATGATGCCAAAAATCATCTTCGCTGCCGGAGAAACAGCTGCAAATCCAAGTGCAGGATTAGGATTAGGATATATCGGTGCTGCTTTGGCGACAGGTATGGCAACAATCGGAGCCGGATATGCAGTAGGTGCTGCAGGTGCTGCGGCTCTTGGAGCAGTTTCTGAAGATGAAAAAATTCTTGGTAAAACATTGATCTTCGTTGGTCTTGCAGAAGGGATTGCTATTTACGGTCTAATCGTTTCTATCATGATTTTAGGAAGACTTTAGGATGTGATTATATGAGAACAATGCTCATATCTGATAACAACGATACCCTCGTTGGAATGCGTTTGGGCGGAGTAAAATCCGTTTTGGCGAGTAACAAAGAAGAAGTGATAGAAGCGATTGAGTTTGCTTTATCAAAAGAAGAAGTTGGAATTTTGATTGTGACAGAGAAAGTGTTTGAAATGGCGAAAGCAGAATTGCTTGATATTAGAATGAATCGTCGAACACCACTTATCGTTGAAATTCCTGATCGACATGGTCAAATAAGAGATGATAACTATATTACACAGTATATTAACGAATCTGTAGGAATTAAGCTGTAAGGGAGGAGGTTAAACAACATGATAACCTTGGAAGAGAAATTAAAGCAATTTAGTGATATGATAGATGAGAAAGTAGAGCTGGAAATCAGTGAACAATTGGCTGAAAAACAAGCGGAAGTACAAGCGTTTTTGGAAGAAGAAAAATCAAGAGTAGAGTCCGCTTTGGAACGTGAGAAACGTTCTGCACTACGTCGTATAGACAGACAAAAATTGGAGAGAGTTTCTACAATCAAACAAGAAGAAAAAAGAAATTATCTGAGAAAAAATGAATTATTTATCCAAGATTTAATTCAAAAAGTAGAAGAAAAATCAAGAGACTTTGTTTTGACACCGGATTATCCACCTTTCATTGCAAGAGTATTGGGACAGACACTGGCGAAAAATGAAATCGGTTTAGACAGACAAATAACAATTTATATTTGTCCATCCAACTTTGATGAAGTAAAACGTCAATTCCAAGAATTGGTAACAGAAAGAGGGTACAAGCATGTTCAATTCAAAGAAGGTGAAATACGCGAAATAGGTGGATTCATCTTAGAAGTATTGGAAGATGATATTCGTATCAACAAAACCATTATCAGAACAATGGATAATATGAGAGAACCAATCGGACAATACTTGAGCAACTATGTAAGAGAAGGGACTGAATTGAATGGATAAATCAAAAGCAATAACAACATCCGTCAACGGACCGGTTGTTCAAGCGTCCGGAATGAAAGACTTTGAAGTTCGTGAAATGGTCATGGTAGGAAGCAAAAAGCTTCTTGGAGAAGTTATTTCTTTGGAAGGCGATGTTGGAACCATTCAGGTTTATGAAGAAACAGAAGGTTTGAAAGCAGGAGAAACGATTACTCCGACAGATCGTCCCCTTTCTTTGACATTAGGACCGGGAATGATTGGAAATATCTTTGATGGAATTGAACGTCCTTTGGAAAGAATCCAAGAGATTTCAGGAGAATTTATCGCAGAAGGAATCGGTTTGATTTCTCTTGATATGGAGAAAGTATGGGACGTGGAAATGCTTATCTCTGAAGGAGACTTTGTTCAAGAAGGTCAAGTATATGCTAAAGTTCAAGAAACTGATTTGATAGAACATCGTTTGATGATACCTCAAGGAGTAAGAGGAGAAGTTCATGATGTAAAACCTTCAGGACAATATAATATTGAAGAGGTTGTTGCAATGGTTGCAACCAACCGTGGCGAGAAAGAATTGAAACTGTATCAAAAATGGCCTGTTCGTACCCCGCGACCTGTTCGTGAAAGACGTCCGATTCAAGAGTTATTGATTACAGGACAACGGGTATTGGATATTTTCTTCCCGATTGCAAAAGGTGGAACAGCTGCATTGCCGGGAGGATTCGGTACCGGAAAAACAATGACACAACACCAGTTAGCTAAATGGTCAGATGCAGATATTATCGTATACATCGGTTGTGGAGAACGTGGAAATGAAATGACAGAAGTTTTGGAAGACTTTCCGAAACTGATTGACCCGAAAAGTGGAAAACCACTGATGGATCGTACTATCTTGATTGCAAATACATCCAATATGCCGGTTGCTGCTCGTGAGGCCAGTATTTACACAGGAATCACAATGGCTGAATACTATCGTGATATGGGATACCATGTAGCGATTATGGCTGATTCTACTTCTCGTTGGGCAGAGGCTCTTCGTGAAATTTCAGGACGTTTGGAAGAAATGCCTGCAGAAGAAGGATATCCTGCATATCTTCCATCTCGTTTGGCACAGTTCTATGAAAGAGCGGGATATGTTACCACATTAGATGGAGAAGACGGTTCTGTTACCATCATCGGTGCAGTATCTCCTCCGGGAGGAGACTTCTCTGAACCTGTTACAGAAAATACAAAACGTTTCGTAAATGCGTTTTTGGCATTGGACCGTAAGTTGGCTTATGCACGACATTATCCTGCTATCGGATATTTGACAAGCTATAGTGGATACGGAAAAGTGTTACAAGATTTTTATGCGCAAGAAGTAGCTGAAGATTTGACAGAAATTAGAGATCGTATGATGTTGGTATTGCATGAAGAAGAAAAATTGAATGCAATCGTACAATTGGTTGGAGAAGATGTACTTCCTGATGACCAAAGAATTACTCTTGAAATTGCAAAAGTAATCAAGAGAGGATTCTTGCAACAAAATGCAATGCATGCGGACGACACCTTCGTACCGCTACAAAAACAATACTTGATGTTGAAAACAATCGACCATCTAAATCAACGTGCAAAAGACGCGTTGGCAGAAGGAATTCCTCAAAGAGAAATTCGAAACTCAGAATTATTTGAAGAAGTAATTAAGATGAAATATACGATTCCAAATAGTGATTTGAGTAAAATTGGAGAGTTGGTATATACCATCGACACCTTCTATGACGGATTGATTAAAAGATACGAAAAACGGAAGGATGTGAAGTAATGAGCGACAGAGAATATTTGCACCTCAATCGGGTAAAGGGAGACCTAATCGTATTAGAGGGCGTAAAAAATGCAGCCTATGGCGAAATACTAAACATCACTTTAGAAGACGGTAAGAAAAGAAACGGAAAAATTGTTGCCGTTCAAGGTGACAAGGTAGTTGCTCAAGTTTTCCAAGGGACACAGGGAGTTTCTACGAACAACGTAGCGGTTAACTTTACGGGAAAACCGTTGGAAATTCCACTTTCAATGGATATTTTAGGAAGACAGTTCAACGGATTGGGACAAAGTGTGGACGGAATCGGTCCGATTTATTCCTCAAAGAGATACAATGTAAACGGAAGACCGATGAATCCGGTTGCACGTTCTTATCCGAGAGACTATTTAGAAACCGGTATTTCTGCGATTGACAGCTTGATGACATTGATTCGTGGACAAAAATTACCGATTTTCTCAGGAAACGGATTGCCACACAATGAGTTGGCTGCACAAATCGTAAGACAAGCATCTGTAAAGGGAGAAGAATCCAACTTTGCAATCGTATTCGGTGCAATGGGAATCAAGCACGATGATGCTGACTTCTTCAGACAATCATTTGAAGGATCAGGTGTTATCGAGCGTGTTGTTATGTATGTCAACCTTGCAGACGATCCGGCAGTAGAACGTATTTCCACGCCAAGATGTGCGCTGACTGCAGCTGAATACCTTGCCTATGAAGAAGGAATGCACGTACTTGTTATTTTGACAGATATTACTGCCTATGCCGAGGCGCTTCGTGAACTTTCTTCAGCAAGAGAAGAAGTACCGAGCCGTAAAGGATATCCGGGGTATCTATACAGTGACTTGGCAACACTTTATGAAAGAGCCGGAATGGTATTGGGTAAAAAAGGTTCTGTAACCTTGTTACCAATCTTGACCATGCCGAATGATGATATCACTCACCCAATTCCTGACTTAACAGGATATATCACAGAAGGTCAGATTGTATTGTCAAGAGATTTGGCAAAACAAAATGTATATCCTCCAATCAACGTATTACCATCTTTGTCTCGTTTGATGAAAGACGGTATCGGAGACGGATTTACAAGAGAAGACCATGATGAAGTATCTTCCCAATTGTTCTCTTCTTACTCAAGAGTTCAGGAAGTACGTTCTTTGGCGCAAATTATCGGAGAAGACGATCTTTCCGAATTGGACCAAAAATTCATGGCATTTGGAAAAGCGTTTGAAGATAGATTCTTGACACAAGATCAAGATGAAAAGAGAACAATTGAAGAAACCTTAGATATTGCATGGGAAATTTTATCCATCCTTCCAAAAGAAGAATTGGAAAGACTTTCTCCAAAAATGATAGATAAATATTACTGTGGAGAGTAGGTGGTACTATGGCAAACGAATTAGCACCTACCAAAGCCAATCTGATGAAGGCGAAAGAAAATTTGATTTTCTCCAGAAGTGGATTTTCTCTGTTGGATAAAAAGAGAACTGTGTTGATTCGAGAGGCAATGGGACTTGTTGGCAAGGCGGAAACACTTCAAAAACAAATCAAAGAAGGTTTCGAAGAGGCGTATGCGTCGTTGCAAATGGTCAATCTGTCCATCGGGATTAATACCGCTGATGAAATTGCTATGTCTATTCCCGGAAGAGAGAGATTTGACATCTTGTATCGCAGTGTTATGGGTTTGGAAGTTCCAACAGTAGTTTTTGAGAGAGATGAGTTGCTTCATACAGATTACAGTTTCTTTCGAACAAATGAGGCAGTAGATCAAACTGTCATGAAATTCAAAAATCTTCGTTATCTCATCTATGAGTTGGCAGAAGTAGAAAATGCCGTTTTCAAAATAGCGATGGAAATTAAGAAGACAGCAAAACGTGCGAATGCATTGGAAAAAATTCAGATTCCACGTTATGAAGAGGCAGTAAAATATATTCAGGAAGTTATCGAAGAAAAAGAAAGAGAAGATTTCTTCCGATTGAAAAAAATTAAAAGTAAAAAAATTCGAGATGAACAGGAAGGAGAATAGACCTTCTGTGCAGATTGAATCAAGGAACACTCTTTGTCATACGATGAAGAGTGTTTTTTTAGCAGTTTTTTCTACCAATATCTTGAACGAACAACTGTGCTTATGGATAGATTAACAATTTAAAATGATATACCGATACATAGAAGATAGAATATCGCACAATGTTATGCAAACCGAACTTTTATGATGTCTTTCCGTTAGAGGAGGTATCAAAATGGAATCAGAATAAATGTAATTTCAATAAGGATTCATCCATCCACTTTATGGTGTGGTTGATTGACAGTAGTAATAAAACATGATACAGTAATAAATATATACATATATTTATTTACAGAGTGACGATTTTTAGTAATGCTTTGGAATTTCTCAATGCAAAACCTTACAATCAAATACATTTTACAAGATACATTCTATTAGCATAAAAGATAACGGATAGATATTAGTAAAGATAAGAAGATGGTTCCATGGAGTTTATGTGATATGAGTATCACAAAATAAGAGTTTGATAAGGTAATGACATTATCCTATTGTTGGTTGATTGATAATGGTTTAGTGATAAAAGGTAATTGATAAAAAAATGAAAAGGAGAACATTATGTTAAAAAAATTTACTACAGTACTTCTGACAGGTGCATTGCTTTTGACACCGATTCAAACTGTAAATGCGGCAGGAAATTATTTCGTTACGTTAAATGGAGCGAAACAAAATGTCACACCGATTGTTCAAAATGGTACCACCTTGTTACCGGTAGCTACAGTTGGAAATTTGGTAGGATACCAAGCAATTTGGAACAACACGATTAAAGTTGGAGTGTTAACCAATAATTCAAAAGATATTCATTTCAGTTTAGGCAGCAATGTTTTGGTTGTAGTGGCAAATGATGAGGTGTCTAAAATTTACATGCCACAACCGGTAAAAGTAATGAAAGGGAAAACCTACTTGCCATTGAGAGCAGTGGGAGAGTGTTTAGGAATGACAGTTGGATACGATGCCAACACACGAGAAATTTCTTTAAATACAGCTATAGGAAATAATTTCAGCATTGAAAAGATAAGTGACGATAAAGAGTATCTTGATGCAGAAATCAAACAATTGGAAAATGAAATCGAAGCGATATTTGGACCTGAGGCGGTAGAAGAAATCAAATTAAATGTCAATCTACTGGGCTTTCGTATCACAAAAGGAGAATATAAAGACTATCTTGAAACAATTGTGTTAAACAAAGAAAATATCCAAAAAGAGATAGAGAAACAAAGAGAAGAATTTTTGAAAGCACAAAAACAAGAGTCTAAATCAAAACAGAAGCAACCATCTAAACCAAAACAACAACCTAAGCAGGAACAAAAGCAACCATCTAAACCGAAACGACAAGAGAAACGATACTCTGAGGAAGAACTGATTCAAGAAACATTGCGATTGGTAAATGAAGAAAGAGCAAGTATTGGAATGAAACCTCTTGAAATGAAACGGGAATACAATGATTTTGCAAAATGGAAGGCAAACTATTTGGTAGAACAAAATGACGGTGAGTTAGACCATGAGCCTCATGGAAAGTCAATGAAAAATCAAGCAGTTGAATTCGGTTTGTCCTCACAATACTTGTACGGGGAAAATTTGGCAGGTCATTCCGTACCTTATACAAAGTTGGACAAAGATACCCTCTACGATCAATGGTTCCATTCACCGGGTCATCATGAAAATATGATGAGTGACCGATACACACATATTGGGATTGGTGTATCTGATAAAATACCTACTAGAGGTTATAATATGGGATGTATGCTTCTTGTAAAAGAGTAGGATTTGAAAATTTAATCGTTTGTGTAGGATTTATAGGAATCTTCGATAGTGATGCATACCACCAAAAATAAAGAGAAACCGTTTCATAAGGAGATAAGATGGATTGTATAAAAGCTCATAAGTATAGTTTTGCAAACAAGTCAATGCTGGAAAAAGATGAGAAATGTGGATGCTTTTATTGTTGTAACATTTTTTCACCAAAGGAGATAACAGAATGGACGAAGGATGAATCCGGTTTTATAGCAGGATGTCCATACTGTTGTGTGGATTCTGTCATAGGGAAATCGGTCGGTTATCCACTAACAAAAGAATCATTAGAAAAGATGAAACAAGAATGGTTTTCATAAAGTGACAGATGAAAATAGAATAGAATGTTATTAGACGATGGAATATTTGAAATTCTATCGTCTTTTTCTTTCACAGAAAAAACAGAGTTGAATTCGGTTCAATATGCTCATTTTCTGGTTTGTTTGCAGGTGTTTTTTTTTGAAGACTGTGTTTCTTCCATCGTGGAAATAATTTTTGTATTGATGAAGAAATAAAAAGGAGAATCTGGAAAAGAAGCATTTTTTGAACGAATAAATGCAACTTTGTGATAGAGGTTGCATTTTTCTGTAAAAACATTGTAGAAAAACAAAAAAAATACTTGAAATGTATTCAAAAATTCGTTATTATAAAAATAGATTAGCACTCAATGACAAAGAGTGCTAATATAACAATAACTTAAAGTGATACCTATATCGAAAAAATTGGAGTATTTTGTTCGATATAAAATATGAGGAGGATTTTTGAAATGAAAATAAGACCATTAGCAGATCGTGTAGTAATTCAAATGTTAGAAGCTGAAGAAAAAACAAAGAGTGGAATCATCTTGACAGGAACAGCAAAAGAACAACCTCAAATTGCAGAAGTTGTAGAAGTTGGACCGGGTGGAGTAGTAGATGGAAAAGAAATCAAAATGGAAGTTGAAAAAGGAAACAAAGTGTTATTCTCTAAATATGCCGGAACAGAAGTAAAGGTAGAGGGAGAAGAGTATATCATTTTAAGACAAAGCGATATTTTAGCTGTAGTAGAATAAGATGGAATAAGAGAACGATAGTATATAAGGAGGAGTATTATTATGGCAAAGGAAATTAAATTCGGAGAAGACGCAAGAAAAGCATTAGAACGTGGAGTAAATATTTTGGCTGATACAGTAAAGGTTACAATCGGACCAAAAGGAAGAAATGTTATTTTAGATAAAAAATTCGGAAGTCCATTGATTACGAATGACGGAGTTACCATTGCAAAAGAAATAGAATTGGAAGATGCTTATGAAAATATGGGAGCACAATTGGTGAAAGAAGTAGCGACAAAAACAAATGATGTCGCAGGAGACGGAACAACTACAGCGACATTATTGACACAGGCAATCGTGCGCGAAGGATTGAAGAATGTGGCTGCCGGTGCAAACCCAATCTTCATTCGTAAAGGAATTCAATTAGCAGTAGACAAAGCAGTAGAAACATTGCAAGCAAACTCTCGTCCAATCGAAAGCAAAGAATCTATTGCACAAGTAGCTGCAATCTCTGCAGGAGACGAAGAAGTAGGAAAAATGATTGCAGATGCAATGGAAAAAGTTGGAAAAGACGGTGTTATTACAGTAGAAGAATCCAAAACAATGGGAACTACTTTGGAAGTGGTAGAAGGTATGCAATTTGACAGAGGATATGTTTCTCCTTATATGTCAACTGATATGGAAAAAATGGAAGCAAACCTTTCCGATCCATTGATTTTAATTACAGATAAAAAAATTACTAATATTCAAGAAATCCTTCCTGTATTGGAGCAAATCGTACAACAAGGTAAAAAACTGTTGATTATTGCAGAAGATATTGAGGGAGAAGCGTTGGCTACTTTGGTCGTAAACAAATTGAGAGGAACATTTGATGTTGTTGCTATCAAAGCACCCGGATTTGGAGATCGCAGAAAAGCAATGTTACAGGATATTGCTATCTTGACAGGAGGAACCGTAATCTCTGAGGAAGTTGGATTGGAACTGAAAGATGCAGATTTGACAATGCTTGGTCGTGCAGGCTCTGTTAAAGTAACGAAAGAAAATACAGTAATTGTAAACGGAGCAGGAAGTGCAAGTGATATAGAAGAAAGAGTAGCATTGATTCGTAGACAAATTGAAGATACTACTTCTGAGTTTGATAGAGAAAAATTGGAAGAACGCCTTGCGAAGTTAGCAGGTGGAGTTGCAGTAATCCAAGTAGGAGCAGCAACTGAAACAGAATTGAAAGAAAGAAAACTTCGTATGGAAGATGCATTGAATGCGACAAGAGCTGCAGTAGAAGAAGGAATTGTATCCGGTGGTGGAGTTGCATTGATTGAAACAATTTCTGAAGTAGAAAAACTATTGACAGAAGAAAACTCAGAAATCAAAACAGGTATCAAAATCATCTTAAATGCATTACAAGAACCGTTGAAACAAATCGCAATCAACGCCGGTTTGGAAGGAGCAGTTATTGTAGAAAATGTTCGTAAAGGCGAAAAAGGAATGGGATTTGATGCGTTCAAAGAAGAGTATGTTAATATGATTGAGGCAGGAATTATCGATCCTACAAAAGTAACAAGAAGTGCATTACAAAATGCTTCTTCTGTAGCATCTACTTTCTTAACAACAGAAGCTGCAGTAGTAGACATTAAATCAGAAGAACCTGCAATGCCTCCAATGGGTGGCGGAATGCCGATGATGTAGGAAAACTTCAAAAGTATCTTGCAACTGCAAAGAATACAAGGTAAGATAAGAGAGACAGAGGATGTCTCTCTTTTTTTCTACTACAAATAGAGTGTGAATTTGCTATGTAGAGGAGCGTTACTTTCTCCACCGTGAGAATAATAATATCTTTTGGAGCAAGAAGAAAACAATGAAGGAGCAGATGTCATGAAAAGGAAGTGTTTTTATTGAGAACAGCTTTTATTGAAAAGAGGATATGGGGAACCAGACAAGATACATGAACTGTATCGCCATTTTTTGACAAAATATAGCGATAACAGTTAGTTTGGTGTGTTCAAAAATAAAAAACAAAAGATAATACGGAGGGATGTTATGTTATTTCGAATGGCGTGTTACCTTTTTATGATGGGATCCGGAATTGCATTAGGCAGAAGCGGAAAGGTAAGCAAAAGATTGATGGAAAGATTGGATAAATTCCAATTATTATGTTTGTTGTTCTTGCTCTTTGTGATGGGAATCAATGTGGGAACGAATCAGGAGATTATGGACTCTTTCCTCTATATCGGAAAAGAATCTGCTCTGTTTGCGTTATTCACCATTGGATTCAGTGTGTTGTTTGTATTTTTATTCAACAAAATTTATGGACAATTTCAGAAAGGCAAGGTGAGATAGATGACTTTGGTAATCGTGATGTCAGTGATTGCAGGTATTTTATGTGGTAAATTCATCGTGGTACAAGAGATATCCTATATTTCAACCTTACTTGATGTGGGACTGTGTCTTTTGATGTTTTTTGTGGGGATAGATATTGGAAAAAATAAAGATGTGATGAGTCAAATCAAATCAATCGGCGTAAAAGCAATTTCGACACCTTTGATGGTGGCAAGCGGTAGTTTGGTCGGTGCGATTGTGTGTGGAACATTTTTGGGATACGGAGCAAAAGACTCCTCTTTGATAGGAGCGGGAATGGCTTGGTATTCTCTTTCTGCAATTATGATAACGCCGTACTCCAAAGAACTCAGTGTATTGGCTTTCTTGACAAATGTATGTAGAGAGGTGTTTGCGATTGTTCTGATTCCGTTGATTGCAAAGTATATCGGTCATGATGAGGCGATTGCGCCTTCAGGAGCAACAGCAATGGATACGACCTTGCCGATTATTTCAAAAGCAACTGATGCAAGAACTGCTATCATTGCATTTATTACGGGATTTATTTTGACGCTCAGCGTTCCTATTTTGGTAACACTATTACTGAGTTTGGGATAGAAAGAGAACGATGTTGTAGAACCGATATCGTTTGTGTCGATGGAAGCTCGACATGGGAAGGAGAAAAAGATGAAGGTAAAACCATCTGAATTTTTATTAAGTAAAAAAGAAGAATTGAAAAGATTGGTATCCGAGTTGAAAAAAGAATTTTATTATGTATCCGTTTTGGGAACAGATGTGACAGGTTCTGCTTATTCCGTAAAAAAGAGTGGAATTTCAGCAAAACCGTCTCCGGATACGGAAAAAGGATTTGTAGTAAGAGTGTTTCAGGACATCGGATTCAGCGAATATTCCTTTAATCACTTGGATGTAGAGCAAGCAGTTCGAAAAGTGAAGGAGATAGCAAAAGAAGATAGAGAAAGATATGTAAAAAATAATTTGTTTTTGGAATATCTTGCAGTTCCTCAAGACGAGACGATAGTTAAAGAATTTTTCTCAGAAGTGAAAAACCTTCCGGAACAAGATAAACCGGATGAAATTATCCGAAAATTGACAGGGATTCATTCCGATGTGATGAAAAAACATCCGGACTTGTTGGAGTTACAAGTGAGTTTGACCACAACTCAAGTGAATAAAATTTTTATTTCAGAGAACAAGGACTTGTATCAAAGCTATGTCTATTCAACCGGTTATGGAGTTGCAGTTGCAGGAGATGAACAGTCGACGAAAAATGATTTTCTTGCAGTTTCCGGACTGTGTGGTTCAGAATTGATTGAGGAATTGGAAGAAAAGGTATATCAAGCTGCAGAACGAGCAAAAGAGCTCCTTCACAGTGAAAAAGTGATTCCCGGAACTTATGATATCATCTGTGATCCCGATTTTACCGGATTGATTGCACATGAGGCGTTCGGACACGGAGCAGAGATGGATATGTTCGTCAAAGAACGTGCAAAAGGACAGGAGTATGTTAACAAGAGGGTAGCCTCCGACAAAGTATTTATGCATGACGGTGCAACTGCTTGTGAAGAAGTTTCAACCTATCTGTTTGATGATGAAGGAAATTTAGGAAAAGACACCTTGATTATTGACAAGGGAATTTTGAGAACAGGAATGTGTGATGAACTCTCTGCATTGCAACTTGGAGTAGAACCGACAGGAAACGGAAAGAGGGAATCCTACAAGAGAAAAGCATACACAAGAATGACAAATACTTTCTTTGAAGAAGGGACGGATTCTTTGGATGAAATGATTGCATCCATTGAGTATGGTTACCTGTTGGAAGGATTTTCTTCCGGTATGGAGGATCCGAAAAACTGGGGGATTCAATGTGTTGCATCCAAAGGAAGAGAAATTAAAGACGGAAAATTGACAGGAAGAATTGTCAGTCCGTTATATTTGACAGGCTATGTGCCTGAATTGTTGGAATCCATTACCATGGTATCTCCGGGATTAAAACTTTCCGGCTCAGGATACTGTGGGAAAGGTTGGAAAGAGTGGGTTAAGACCTCAACAGGAGGATCTTATATCAAAGCGAAGGGAAGATTGAACTAATGATTGAAACAATAAAAAAGATACTGTCTTCCATGACAGAAGTATCCGATTGGATTATCACAGAAGAACAGTCTGCCTCAAAAGAATTGTTTTTTGTCAAAGATAAGTTGGATATGAATCGTGGAACAGATATTCATGAGTTTGCAGTGAGATTATTTGTGGATTTTCAAGAGGGTGAAGAACGCTATAAAGGAGATTCCGATGTAGTATTGAGTCCTTTGGACAGTGTGGAAGAACTTACAAAAAAATTAGAGCAAGCGGCATTTTCTGCAAAATTTGTCAAGAACAAATGGTATCCTTTGCCGGTGAATACGGTGACAGAATATCCTGAGATGAAAAAGGCGGATAATATCAAATCGCTCAATGAAAACTATGATGACCTTCACCGGGTATTTTATCAAGACTATGGATATACTTCAAAAGTCAATTCCTGTGAAGTATTTGCAATAGAAGGCACAAAGAGAGTGGTGACTTCAACAGGTTGTGATTGCACTTATCCGAAAAATGAATTTACTTTCGAGATAGTGACTGATTGTAACGAGGGAGAAGAGCCGGTAGAAATCTTTAACGGATATTATTTGACCGAAATGGATTTGCAAAAGATAGAGCAAATTACAAAGAAACAGTTAATGGAAACACAAGGAAGAAGCATGGCGGTTCGAAATGCGACACAATCCGATATGAGAGTTATTTTGAGTGGAGATGCAGTGGAAGAATTTTTCCAATTCTATTTGCAACAGGCATCCGATGTGATGGTGTATACCAACATCGGAAAAGCCAAAATTGGGCAAGCATTTCAATCCAAAGATGCAAAAGAGCCGATTACTATCAAAATGAAACCGAATTTGGAAACCTCCATCTATGCGAGACCGGTAGATACGGAAGGAACGGTATTGAAGGAGTACGACCTTATGAAAGAAGGAGAAATCAAAGCACTTCGTACCACTGCAAAATTCAGCCATTATTTGGGAATTGACCATGTCGGTACAGTCAATACCTTTGAAGTTCTTGGTGGAAAAGAGTCATTAGAAGAATACAAAAAACAAGATTACTTGGAAATTTTGACATTCTCATGTTTTCTTGCAGATGAAATCACAGGAGATTTCGGAGGAGAATTCAGATTGGCAAAATTGGTACAAAATGGAACAGAAGCCTTTGTGACAGGAGGAGCAATTTCCGAAAATATATTTAAAATACAAAATCAGATGAGATTTTCTCATGAGCAGGAAGTTCGCCGTTGTTCTGTGACACCGTCAGCCATTATTTTGGACGGTATCACTGTATCCGGAGAATAGACATCTAGGGTTTATCAATTTGAAATATGACATAGGGAGTGATTTATTTGCAAAACAAATTATCTAAAATAGCAACAGTTACGGCAATCTTAGGGTTTATCATGTTGGGAATAGCGTTGTTGACAGGAAATTCATACCACAATATGAACTTTCGTATCGAGATAACAGTTGGCTTCCTACTTATATTTCTTTCCTTATTACTGAAAGTGATTCATTTCATACGTGAGTTTTTCAGTGTGGCAAAAAATAAACAACACGCAACGGCTGTACTGTTTTTTGTTTTGGGAATTTATGTTTTCATCAGTTTTATGAAAAAGTAACACAAAGACTTGTGTGATAAAACCACATCATAAGAGGAACGATGTTTTGAACAGTCTGTGAAAAAGAGTGAGTGTCACTCCATGGACAATTTGGAATGTGGTTCCTTTTTTGTGTTTATGACAATAAGAGATGGAGATAAGCGTATGAAATCATGAAAACAATAATACATAAAATAGATAGCAAAAAGATGAAAATTTTTTTATGTTTTTAATAAAAAAGTTAGAATATTTTAACAAATTAACAAAATAAGGTGTACTTTATTTAAAAAAGAGGTATAATGAAGGTAAGAAATAGCGATGAGTTATTTCTAAAACAAGATAATCTTCGATTATCTTCAAAAGGGAGGCAGTTTTATGAACTTAAAGATGATCGGTAAAAACATAAGTATCACAAAAGCGATGGAAGAGGTTCTAAAAGAAAAACTAAGTAAGTTGGATAAGTTTTTTGATACCGATGTAGAGGCAAAAGTAACAGTTTCCGCAACAAAAACAACACAAAAAATTGAAGTTACAATTCCTCTTGGTTCAGGAATCATTCGTTCCGAAGTGCAAGACGAAGACTTATACAATGCAGCGGATATGGCAGTAGAAAAACTAGCTCGCCAGTTGAGAAAATATAAAGAAAAATTGATTCGAAAGGGACATGATACCATTCGATATGAAAATATAGAAACGCCATCTTCTGATACAGATACTATGGAAATCGTAAAAAGAAAAAGATTTGTTTATAAACCGATGTCAGAAGAAGAAGCAATGCTTCAAATGAATTTGTTAGGACATGACTTCTTTGTATTCAGAAGAGCGGAAGACGATATGTTTTGCTTGTTGTATATCCGTAAAGACGGACATTACGGAATCATTGAGCAAGAATAGAAGTAATAACAAAAATAGCATAATATAAGTAGTAACAAAAAAGAGTAGGGAAAATCTACTCTTTTTTTCTTCATTAAATTTGATGCTGAGTATATAGTTCATGGAATTCTATATAATTTAATTAAAGATTAATTTTAATGGTATCGTTTTTATTCATTTGAAATTATTTGTCTTATAGTGGGTTCTATTCTTGAAATGATTCCTGTAACCAATGCATTTCCCATCATAAAATATCTATTTCTTACTGGCATAGTATTTGTCCAATTTACAGGAAACATCTGAATCAACTCACATTCAATTGGTGTTAGTATGCGGTATTGACTAATGCTTTTGTCAAAAATAATGTGGGAGGATCTGTTGGTACTGCCTTCACTGGTAAGCATAGTTCTAGCTGGTTCTTCTAAGTTTTCTGGGAATGCCATTGAACCTTCACTATACATATAGTAGTGACCAGAATTTGATAATCGTTCTATTTTTTTTGAACCTTTTAAATATCTCCATTTATCTAGTTTGTCTTGAGGTATGATATAATTGCTAATATTTTCATTTAAAGGTTTTGCTTGTTCTAAAATATCAGCTAGAGTATACTTTTTTTCATCGATAGGAGTAACGTTTCCATGAACAATAGTGCCGTTTATCATAATCCCACACTCTAAAAATTTTCCATGACTATAATTATCTGAAATATCAAGAGTATTTTTATAAGGCGTTAAATCGATGGTTTCAAATTTATCAATAGGTAAAACAGGAAATATTTTATTAAAGATATTTTTTGTATTCAGATTCATACCATTTTTTTTAATAGAGTTAGCAAATTTAGTTGAATTTTTATATGCAAAGATGAAAACCCTTCTTCTTTTTTGAGGCATAGAGTAGTTCGCAGCATTAATTACTCTCCATTGTACGTCATATCCTAAATTATAAAAAGTCTCTAGCATTATAGCAAAATCACGACCTCTTTTGTTTGAAGGAGATTTTAATAATCTGTCAACATTTTCCAACAAAACAAAGGGTGAGTTTTTTTCTAATAATACATCTCGAATATCCCAAAAAAGTACACCTTTTTTTCCTTCGATACCTTTTTCTTGATAAAGAGATCTAGCTACAGAATAGTCTTGACAAGGGAATCCACCAACAAGAAGAGAATGGTTAGGGATGTCAGACTTAGTTACTTTGTTTATATCTATATTTGAATGATTATTTTGACCAAATCTGGTGATATAACAATTAAACGCATGTTGTGTTTTTATAGATGGTTCAAATTGGTTTGCCCAAATAAAGTTCCAACTTCCGTTTTCAATTGCTCTATTATTGGAATCGAAAGACTTTATGTTGTTTAGACCCACTCTAAAGCCTCCTACACCAGCAAATAGTTCTACTACTGTTAATTCCATTTATTTAACTCCTTTTAAATATCCTTAATTATCTCAGCTATATAATGGTTATTTAACCAAAAACATTGATGAGTCATTTTGTCCCCATTGGGTAATTGGTCCATGTCTGAGTTACTACCATTACCATATTTCTTACCATTTATTAAATATGAACTTTTATTGGAATGAGGTCTTAGATGGAAAATTTTGGTATCTGTTTTTTTAGGCAAATCATTTTCTATAATTTGTTTTCCACTAGTTAAAGTCTTAACCTTAAAATTAACACCTTGCATAAATTTATTCTTATAAAGGTTCCATTCCTGCTTGCCTATTGTTTCAAGACTCTGTATTGGCATATTCCAAAATTTTGAGCCTGATAAAATAAATGTTCCATCAAGGGTTTCTCTAAATACAACTAATAGAAAACGTGTTGTCTCAAAAAATTCATACTCATACGAAGTCTCAAATTCTTGGTTAATAAAATCAGTGATTATTATCTTGGGAAATGACATACTTTCTCTAGGTTTTCCATTTCTCTGAACACGTATGGTCTTGATTATTATATTAGCTTTCTGAAATTCTTCTGAATTATCGGTATTTACCCCTAACATTCTATTTATTAAAGTTTTGTTTATTTGTTTAGATTTAGAGTCCGTAGGTATGTTGAAAAATTTATATAGTTCATTTTCGCTTTTATTTACATATAAATAAATTTTGGATAGTACCTTAGCGTCAAATTCTCCATCTTTTAAATCTTCTTCAGTAAAAATAGAATCATAGTTCATCAATCCAGACTGAACATAGTTATTTAAAACGTAGGTCATATAAGATTGTTTTAATGAAAAAGCACGTCTTTTTGCAGGAACATTTTTATTATAGTATTGTGGTTGTAGGCTTTTTTTTGCATTTGAACCTTTTGTACAAGCTCCTAAATACTTTGTATCACCTTCTGACAATTCGTGAGCTTTACCTGAAATAATTTTATTTACAATAATCTTGTAGTCATCTAGTATTATTTCTAAATCTTTAGCACATATCTTACTATAAATATCATATAGATTGATAAAATCAATGGTATGCTCAGTTCGTTTTTGATTTTTTATTCTATGATACCAAATCATAAGGATTTTACGAATTTTTTTTTCTAAGTGTGAGTCTTTGAATTCTATTTCTATAGGTTCGGTATTTGGAATCATCGTAATAACAAGGCGTTCTCCCGCTTTACTTCCTTTACTGTTTTGTTCGTATGGGGTTGCTTTTAATTCTATACCAGCTTTGTAAAAGTCTGGTTCAGGGCTGCTGTTTGGTTTATAAAAAAAATAGTGTTCTTCAAGTAAATTTCCCAAAGAGCCTTTTCCTTTAGGGTTATTGTAGTATTGAACTTTATCTTTTAATTCTTCATTTTTAAAAATTCTAGATAGTACATCAACAAAACTTAGACCTAAAAGATCTTGTGAATATCGTAATATATCTTTTGGTTTTGTATCATCATAAGGTAGTTTTTTCTCGTCACTCATTTTATAAGTGCTCCTTTCGGTTAAAAATAGGTTAGAATTCTTCATAAACTATCTTTTTTGTATGATTTATTTATACTAAAGATGTAGCGTCAGTATATCATATTTACATAATTTTATCTATGGACACGATGTATAGATGATATCAGTGGCAAAAGTATCTTAAAAACTGGTATAATAAAACTGTTAATTTTAGAAATTACGAATTCAAAACAGGGAGGTTATTGTTTTGTCATATGTAGGATTCGGTTTATTGATAGCATTGTATGTCATGATTCATATTTTGTTGGTATGTTTTGTAATCTACAATGCTAAAAAATATCAAAAGATGAAAGAAATCATGTCAATTTCTCTTATCATTATGAGTGTTTTGCAAACGATTTTGATTTTCGGTGTGAGTAGATTTATAAATGATACCCTGGAGACAGGGAGAACCGTTCTAACTTACAATATTGGTTCTAAAATCCTTTTAGCTGAATTGATGACATTTCTATTTATAGTGATTTGTTTCATTTTTATCTTTGGAATATTTTGGAAAAAAGAACATCCAAATTTTGCATTAGTTCGACTTAAGGGACATAAAGAAACCGGAAGTTTCATTGAAGTGACACATATCGATGGTGTAAGAATCAATTCTTCTAAAGAGTATTTTCCTTTGTTGTTTAGGAAGATAATGATTACAGAAGGGGAGCATGAATTGGTATTACGAGAAATTGTGAGAAGCACGAAGAGTTTTGAAGATTTTGTGATATTTGAGCAAAAAGTAAGACGACAGTGGGTTGCAAAAGAATATGTTATAACAGTAATAACATCTCCAAAAAGATGTTTTGAAGTCGTTGATAAAAAGGATAAGTAAGTTAGGTAATTGAAATAGGAACAGGAACGGAGAGTTTTATGGCAATAGATGGAGTCAAAATAATAGATAGTGATGATGGTTACGACATTTATAACTATGTTGTCGAAAACTACAAGGATGGAGTAAGTGTCGATAACATAATCGCAACGATGTTGGAGGACGAAAAAAATTACTGTACAGATGATTTTTATACGGAGATTTATTGGACGGCTCTTGCCTATGCTCTATGGAAAATAGGACATTTACCTGATGAGATAAAAACGAAGGCTTTGAAAATCATAGGTAGTGGTGCAAATCCGTTTTGGCTTGAAATTGACAGTAAAGCGCTGAGCAAGCGACAAAAAGTGTTGGATCAATTAGCAGTGCAGTTACAGACTGAAAACCTCAAACCGATCAAAGTTCCCAAGGCAAGAACAAAACGGACACCACATTTTCACACTGGAGATGTTCTTGCGATAAAATTCGAACACGAATATGGAGTCGTTTTTGTATCCTCAGTGGAACAAAGTCCGAGAAAAATAGAATATCATTTGGCTTGTACCCGATTATTACAAAAAGAGAAACCGAATATGGATGATTTCTTTTATAGCCAAATTGCTTGCAGTAAGCATGATACATTGTATTGGATTGATACAGACTGTTGGTTCAATCATAAAGACTTGGAGCTTTTGTCGGATTGCCTTGAAAAAATAGGAACCGTTGAATTGGACGACTATTATTTGGGCTTAATATCTCCTGCTCATACGTTGACCGATATTTATGATGAAATTACACAAGATATCGAAGCTTTTCAGTTGCAACTCAACGACACATCTTGTTTGATTATCAATTTTAAGGAGTGCGGGAATGAAAAATGACAGTACAAAAACTGTTAAAAAATGATATACTATTATTAAATAGTTAGAGGGATACATTTGCAATTTATTCATGAAAGGGGAAATGGTGTGAAGGAAATGATAAGTTTTGTATCCGATAGACCTTGGATCATATTTGTTGTCATGACAATTCTGTTCTATATCAGTGTAGGGAGATTGGTCTATCAGCAGTCTAAACGCAAGAAAGCTTTTCGGATGATTAAGAGTATGAAAAACAACAGTGAATTATCTAAAGTGTATCTTAGGATAGATCACGGATATGGCGATTTCTATGATGTTGCAGTCAGTGATGATGGAAAAACGTGGCATAAAGCGCTATTTTCCGATGAGGTATTAACACCGTCGATATTACTTCCGCCGGGACAATATGAGGTGAAGTTTTCTGTAAAGTCACGTTCAGGAATTTCAGTATATCACAGTAAAAAGGGAGTTTTTTATACTGAAGTTACAGTAGAACCGTTTGTTGACACGATGATTGTGTTTGATAATGATACACTGGATAGTTGGCAAGAAGAATATAAGGAGGAAATTTAAATGAGTAACCTAAGAATCAATTTTATCGATGAATGGGAAAAGAAAGATGTTAATTTGGAAGAACTGAGACATGCGTTGGAGGATGGAAATTCATCTGTTTATACGGATGCGAGTTTTAAGAAGGTATCATCCAAGTGGAAAAAATTCAAGGAGAGAGGTGTTTCCAACCTTTATTTGATTAAAGAGTTGGATGATGATGGCGTTGCATGTGCATACTATGCGTATTCCATTACTGACGGTGTCATTGACGAGGAGACTTTAGAGATGATTAGAGAAGTTTGTGCACAGAAGCTATCTTCAGATGAGATGAGAGCTAATGGTTCGTTTTCGAAGCCGAATGAATGGTGGGATACCCATCCTTTGCGTTCAATAAAGGCGGTTGAGAGCGGTTCGGCAGACAGCTTACATCAGTATTTATCAGCCGAGTTATATCCAAAAGGCATTGTGCTTGATGCCAGAAGTATCAAGACGAAGCATGCAAATGAATTAGCTTGCTCAGCAGTCGCATGGGGTGTGAGTACATCACTTTTCAAAAAAGGTGCCTATATGAGTGTTCTGATTCATAACGATTCTCTGTAAATTTCATTGCGATGGTTGATAAAAGGAAGTTATTTCATGAGTGTCTGAAAATGAAAAGGGAACGAATCAGAAATCTTTTGTTGTGGACCTAAAATAGTCGATGAGTTCGGAGTTTTTGAAGAAAATCAATACAATAACAGAATAGATAGCAATTTATGAAACAGTAAATCAAATAGGTTTGCTGTTTTTTGTTGCTCAAAATAAAGAAATGATACGAAAATCGGATGAAACGATGGAACGAATCCAATTTCTACAAGTGATACTTTTGGTTGTTTCGTTTATCCGTTTATTGATATTTTCACAGAGTTTGTCTATAACTTTTTGAATATCTGAAACACTTTATTTTTTAGGAAATCATGAAATGATTCTATTGAGTTTTTGTATTACCAACAAAAGAAAACAGATAACCGATACATATAAAGCAAAATAAGTCAAACCTATAAAACTGAGATGAAATATGGTACAATATCATAAGCATTGCATGAGACAAATTAGAATGAAGAGGTGGGTGCAATGAGTGATTTCGAAAAGTTATTTTCTCAAATAAAACAACTTGCAACTGTCGTTACCGATGAGAATTATAATGAGTATAGCAAGCGAGGATATGATATTTTAATGAGAATACATGATTCCGGTATGACACAAAACCAAGTATATAGTATATTTTTTCAATACTACAACAGGTTAGAAGATGGATTATCAAAAGATTGGTTTGCAGAGATGTTAGATTATATATGTGGGTGGTGTGATCCGGAAAAATACATTTGGAAGAATAATACCTCTGATTCTTTACAAAACGAGAGTGCAGGGAAGTTTTTCTAAGAGAGGAAAGATAATATAAATCGTTCCAATGATAATAGTAACGATGACAAGATTGTAAAGAGAATGAAACTGTGTTCTGAAACAGTTTGTCTGAAGATGGAATGGCGCAAGAGGTTGAACATTTTCGTCTACGACAAAATAATAGGAATTATTTGATGATAACTTTTAAGGTGAGATAGGAGGAAAAAATGACAGAAACTAAGATTATGATTGGCGAAAATGAGTTTGTATTGGATGAGAGTGGCGACTATGTGGGTAAGATGACAGTTTGGGGAAGGGAGACGGATATTTTTTTAGATATTGACGTGAATGAAAGCACAGTGACTGATGTAGTGAATGAAAAGATAAACTGGCTCAACGAGAACAGAGATGTGGTGGTCGATGCATTTATGGAGGAGAATGATCATTATGTCGATGTAATTAACGAGATGATTGAAAGCGGAGATTTTGATGCGGACGAGCAGATTTCGCAGGAAGATTTTGAAGATGCTCTGTTTGTCAACAATGTATTGATTTTTCTAAGAGGCAGAAACAGTGAGTTTTCTCTTGATTTGGATGCAGAACCTGATTATTTGCTTGGACATTTAGCTTGTATGGAGATAGATAGCGATTACGAAGTGGAATGTGGCGGAATCAACGGTTAACAAAGAATTAGGAAGAAGACAATGAAATAGAAAAACAATAGTAATTCCAAGCCATGCAACTCCATACTGAAAGAATGCCGAACTTTATATTGCAAAAACTTCTTTACAAATTTCAAAAGCTGAGATAGAGAATGCAGTTGACAGTATGATGAAAGCCATCGATATCGGAAACGATATGATTTCGGTGTCACAAGCACATTGTTTTTTGGGAGAATATTATTTTGTAAATCAAGACTATGCTTCATCAAAAGAACATTTGGAATGGATTGTTCAAAGACAAGAGGAGCTTGAAACGGAGTATGACGACCTGTTGAATGATGAAATCGATAAGGCGAATCTATTGTTAGATATGATGGAGACCTTCTCTTTAATGGAATAATATGTGAATTGTTTTTTGATTCAAACAAGCAGTAAATCAGATGGATGGTATGTATGTTATGGCTACATATCACCTATCTGATTTTTTTGTTAGCAAGACTGTATACAACCGTCTGGCACCGATAGTTTGAAAAGATGATGATAAACAGTTGGAACTAATCTGATAGGAATGGTTGATGGAATTTTTTGAAATAGTGAAGTGTTCTATTCGCTCAAAAAAAAGATGTGAAACTTTATGAAAGTGTCAAAGAACAGATGAATGAAACAATCAAAAGTATCACTTGCAAAAATTGGATTGATTCCATTGTTTCATCGACACAATAAAACAGACAGGAAACAAGATTGTGGAAATATGATGATAAACGTAAGAGCAGACTGAAACGGAAGAAAGATATAAAAAGAAATGAAAAAATGATATAATATATCAAGTGAACAAATCATACGAATCACAGATAAGAAATAGAACAAAAGATAGAGTAAGAAATTTTTTCTTTTCATATCATAATATTGTATTCTCTTTTTTATCATCGCAAACGATGGCTATCGTTTCAAAGTGTGATTTTTATTAAGAGTGGGAAAGGATTGAAAGAAGTGATCGTCAATATTTGGTTAATTATTTGCGGTTTTATTTGTATTTGGAAAGGATTTTACTCATCATCCAAATCCGAGGAGTTAAAGAACTTTATGGAAAATAAGGAGCAGGTATCTCAAACAGAAGGAACAATTTGTGTTGTAAAAATAGAGTATCATGCTTCACCTCATTTTGATGAGTATATTGTAAACATCAAGTTTAAAGACGTTAGGGGAGAACAGATTTCTGTAACAAAATCGTTCAATGCCAGTCATTGTTCGACCAAATATCTGAGAAAGAATAAGAAGAACGGAGAGGTTCCGGCAACTGTTTTTTATTGTACAAAAAATCCGAAAGAGTGTCTTGTGAAAGAACTGCAAGAGTTTGAGTATGCAAGAAGTGAAAGATGGTTTATGCCGATTGTAGGAATCGCATTGATATTATTGGGCGTGATATTCATCTATCATGGCAAGTGATGTAATGTATGATTCTAAATTAGAAAACAGTTCAAAGAAATAAGTTCTTTTATGAAATATTATTTTAAATAGATGCTACAAAGGTGAGGAAGTACTGTTATCAAGAATGGGAATTCATTCCTATTCCAAAAGTCTGCAATACTTTATAGAATGCCAACATAAGAATAATTATTGCAAGGTGTGCAGTTGTAGGAATAGACAAAAATATTACGGGAGGGGAATCGTATTTTACAAAAAACCTTGCCTGAAATTCATCTCATCAAGGATAGTTGAAACTTTAAGCCGAATGTAAAAAATTTGCTGACGAGTGAGTTGTTTGGAGGAGAAGTAATGGAGAAATTAAAGTTGAGTCTTTTACAAAAATGGGAAATACCCCAAAAGTACAGCTTTGTGCATAGTTCAGCCGTGCTTTCTGACGGAAGGGTATTGATTTTGACAAATGAAACAGATGATAGCGACAAATATTGTGTCCTTGTATTATCTTCTTCCGGGCTGAAAGAAGTAGAGGTTTGTGACTGTTCTGATGATAGAAGAAACTATCCCGTACTGTTCCGTTTTGGAGAAGGCTTTGGAATCATAAAAAAAGGACAGGAGATTCAATACTATACCGGTGATTTTTCATCACCGGAAATCATACCGATCAAGAATAGAACTTCGGATGTGAACAGTATCGTTCCCGAAAAAGCACAACAGAGATATTTTCAGGTGATATCGGATAGTTCGATGATTCCGGTTTGCTTTGAGCATAATGTGTATTACGGAGATGCAAGATATTTTGCTCTTTTGGAATTTGATGCTAAAAAAAAACACGCCGAATGGAACTCTTTTTCAAGCATTGATAAAAAAGGATTGACCCATCATGATGACCGAACCGATGAAACACCGAAAATTGATAGTCTGAAAATAATCGACAAAGACATCTATGTTTTCACTTCGGGAGAAAGTACAACATCAGTTAATAAATGGGGTATGGATTACTATGCACTTGCAAAAATCTCTACAGACGGAACAGTGGTTGAAAAGCTTTTGGAATCGGATTATTTGAAACAAGACGGCAAAAAAGGCGGTGTGAACGGAAAGTTCACCGACTCCGACTATGTCATCATGACACCTCTGTTTAAGACGGATGATTGGAAGGGAAAACAAAAACTTTTTTCACTTACTGCAAGGGAATATTTTGATATCGGGTTGCCACGAGGAATGAGCAAACATAAGGTACAAAACATCAGCAGAGATAGTTGTATTACCTCTCTTTATGACAGAGGGTTAAAAGAAGTTGCGTTGTGCAAAATAGAATAACAATATTAAGGTTTGCGATATTGTTCCATTAACGATAAACTGTGATAAAATGAGTTAAATTCACATCAAAAGACCGGTTTTTGTGTAGTAACATCATGCTATTAAAATTAGTTTGCTGAGAAAATCTATTTTATTTCGCGGTTTGATTTCCGTTTCGCATTTACTTAAGATAGAAAAGTATGTAATCATATGAAAGAAAGGGAAAAAAATAATAATAATATAATTTGAGGAGGAATGCAAGATGTTGCTGGATAATGAAAGATATGAAGAGGTTATTGCTTATGGTAAGGATGCCATCACTAAAATAGGAGAAAATAAGCTTGAAGAAGGCTTTGCTCTTGCAGAACAAGGTTGGAACGCTTTTCCGGAGTCGGGAGCAAAATGGAACCAAGGATACAACTATGCAAAAAGCTTTTTTAAGCATGCAATAGGGAATTGCGATATGGGAAAGGCAAAAGTGTGGCTGGACAGGATGGTTGAAAACAATGACGAATTGCATTTGTATGATTCTGAAGTGGAACACATGAAGGCGAAGTATGAATTTGAAGACGGTAACTTAGATGCAGCATTTGAATTATGGAAAAATCTGCTCAAACAAAAAGGTGTAGGCAACCGATATTTTCAGTCTGATGATCCAAAGTATCAGGAATTCTATCAATCAAGAAAATAATGTTTTTCAGTAAAGATGAATTATGGACGGAACAGGAAATAAAAAATGAATTTTAGAGGAAATGGATATCTATATAACGGATTGGCTCAATAAAAGAAATCCTTATAAGGAAACACGATTTTGGGAGGAACTATGAACGAGATTGAGAAATATCGAATATTGAGTGCAGGGAAAGCCTTTGGGCATCGTGCCCAACTTGCACTGGTTTTGCTTGACAGCAAGACGGCTTATGAAGAATTAAAAGAAGAAGGCTCACAAAGTATGGTTGCCGGAAGTTATGATTGTTCCGGTGGAGATCCATCTGTAATACTTGAAAAAATAGCAATAGAATTGATTTGTCGCGATACTCGTAACACGTGGTATTTGCCTGATGATGTTAAATTTTGGGACAGGCGTTTCGCAAGTTTGTTTGAGACCAAGTTTTTTTGCTATGATGATGATGTAGAAACGTGGAGTAAGATACTCTACAAGTTTTTTGTAACACTCAAGTGGATGCCGAAAAGAGAAGATTATTCTTCCACAAGAAGCTATAACAATGTTTGGAGGTATTTTGCAGAACTGTTAGCAGTTGTAAAACAAAATCATCATACTGAATTTGATAAGTATTATGAAATTGCAGTCCAAAACGGAATGAATCCGGTGGTGTTGGAACGAAAGTTACAGGAACTGTCTGACTTAAAACGGACCTTTGTTGAACTTTAAATCGGTTTGGAGTCATATTTGATCAATGAATCGTCAATCAAGGATAACAATTTTCCTGTAAAAATGTGGATATCAATTTGTCGGAGGGAACCATGGAGAAAAATTGGAACATAAAAACAGAAGATATGAAAGAACTTTTTCATTGGAATGAGGGAGAAGGTTGTATTGCAACAGACAGAATTATGGTAGACGGAGAAAAGGTCGGCTATATGTATCGTGAAAATCCCGATTATAACGGAGACAGTGGTTGGAGATTTACTGCCGGAGATGAAGATGATGTGTATATGAGTGAACCTGATCATTCAGGACTCTATACCTTAAATGCAGTTGTGAACAATGATGTGGATATTATTCCATTTCTTCATTCTCCGATTGGGACAGGTTATTACCGAGATGAAAACGGAGAATTTGTCAAAGATACCTTTCATGTTATCGCCAGACAGGAGATAGACGAAATATTATATGAATACAAGATAATGACCGGAGAAGATTATAAGAATCAAAGTCCTGAGAATTTAGCTGTGATTTATGAGAATATCAAAGCGGTAATGGAAC